>CAZONS010000256.1:0-5409 GCA_964581195.1 uncultured Thiobacillus sp.
GAAGCGCCCCCGCCGCCCCGCACCCGCGGCAACTCGACCAGCGGGGGCGGGAGCCGGTCGTTGGCCGCCATCCCCAGCATCCTGGCCCTGTCCTCGAAACTCCAGATCCGCGCCGGGCCGGTAGCCTCCAGCTCCGGCCCGCGCTCGCCGACCAGCCGGAGCCCGCCCATGTGCATGCCGCCATCCGCGAAGGTCGGCGTGTAGCCGGCCATTCGGAGCAGCTCGCGGGCGAGCGCCGTCTTGGGGTCGTTGGGGTTCTTGATGAACCACGATCCCCACGCGCCGGAGCCGTCACCGTAGTTCCCGGTGTAGCCGGAGAGGTACGAAAGCTGCTGGTTGAGCGTCGTGTTCTTGCCGAAATTCGCTGACGGGTTGGGCAGATTGGCCGCCACGTAGGCTTCCCACTCGCCCGGCCCGAAGCCGCCGGTGTACCCCGTGGCAGCCTTCAGGCGGTTGAGCACCGCGTCGGCGCCGGCGCCGTAATCCCGGAAGTCCCCGGCCCGCAGCGTATCCTCCAGCGCCGTCTGCAGCGCCGAGAGCCCGCCATCGGTCACCCCGATCAGCCGATCCAGGCGCGACACGGTATCGCGCGCTGCCTTGGCCTGGATCTCAGCGACGCTCTCAACGCTCGCGAACCCGGTCCGTACCTCTTCGAACACGGCCGGGTTCGACGATGCCCAGAAATCCTGATTGGCCTTCAGGTAGGCGTCAGAGGCACCCTGCAGCAGTTCAACCGCCGAGATGTCGCCACCCTGCGCGCGGGCCAGCACATCCCGGAACTGGCTCTGCGCCTCGGCGAACACCTCTCCCGGATTGAGCGTGGTGTAATCGCTCAGCAGCAGCGCCTTGCGGTAGTTCCCGATCGTCGAGGATGCGCGCGCCCACGCGTCGGCGGCTTGCTCGGCCTCCTGCCTGACCGCCTGCAAGGCGGACGACCACGACTGCTGGATGGACTGCGCAAATCGCTCCTGATCCTGAGCCCGCGCCTCCGCGTCCCGAGCGAGTGCGTCGGCGGCCTCCATCGCCGCGTCCGCCCCCTCCCGGTATCGCCCGGCGACCTCGCCCAAGATCGCGGCATGCTGTTCCGCCGTGATGGACCCCGCGGCGTAGGCCGCGTTGACCGAGGCTTGGACGCCGCGGAGCTGGTCAACCGTCGCAACGCCGGCGTCGGCCCCCCGCAGAAAGTCGGTGATCTGCCACGCCAACCCAGCGATGCCGCTATCGCCAGCCACGGACGCAAGAGCGTTTTTGACCTTCTCCGCCATCTCCGGGAACTGCGACGCGATCATGTCGGTTCCCGACAGAAAATCCGCAACTATCTCCGCAAAAAGTTCCTTTTCTTCAACGCCGCCAGTGATCTCACCAAGCGCAAAGTCGATAGCGTGCCCTATTTCGTGCGCAATCACTCGCCTTACATCAGCGCCAGCGCGAGCAATTTCTTCTGAAACATAAATAGTCGCATTGTCAGGATTGTAAACGCCGGCCGCAGCGCTCCCGTCCTGTCTCTGCACACCATCGGCAGCCGCAATCGCCACCCCTTTCGACGCAAGATAGCCAGAAATCGAGCCGAAACTGTTGGCAAGCGCGGCAACGTCGCGCGTGAACACATCAGACACATTGCCAGTTTTCCGCACAGAGTCGCCGAGCATACCAACATCGACGCCAGAATTCTTTAGGATGTCAATCCCGTCAACTTTGTATTCTGGATCGATTGCCTGCTCGATTAGCAAGTTTCCGCGCCTGAATACTTCGGAATTCAGGGCGTTGACGTCGTCTATTGCCTTCTGCGTCAGGCGCGACAGTAGGTCGGCCCGCTGCTGTTCCGTGTAGTTCAGCTCCTTCAGGATCGGCTCATAAGCAGCGAACGTGATCTCGGCTTGCTTCACCGCCGCCTCGGTAGCCGTCAGCGTCGTCCCGGCATCGCCGAGACCCATCATGGCCTCGACGTGCTGGTGCAGCACCGGCATTAGCTCTTCACTGGTAGCCAGCCCGAGTTCAACGACGGTATCCCGCCATTCGACAAGCTGTTTCCGCGCAGTTTCGCCGGACTGCTTGGCGGCATCCATCATCGCTTTTACTTGGGTCGCAACTCCGTAGCCGTCCTTCATGGCGTCGAAAATCGTGCGGAAGTCCTCCGCGATCTGGAGCTTCTTGAACCCCTCCTCGACGCCATTGCTCCAGTCGATGACTTTAAGCGCCTTCTCGACTTCGGGCTGCACGCCGCGCACGCTTTCGGCCAGCATATCCGCAAGCGCCGCACCAACGGCCTCGCCGGACAGGTCAGAAAGCTCTCGCCGCTTCCCGTCCACCTCGATAAAGGAGCCGTCACGCGCGCCAATCTTGTAATTGATGCCAGAGGGCATCACGGCGCCACGAAGCGAGCCGAACGCGCTGGCGATCGTGCCAACCAGCTGCTCGATCTGCGACCGCGCCTGCCGGGTGGCGTCGGACGCGCCATCTTCCCAGGTGTTGACGACGCGGCCTTTGCTGGGGTCGTACGTGCCGCCGGTCGACTCGTCGGGGGGCTTCTTGTTCCCGAAGATGCCGAGCCCGTCCAGGAGCGGACCGAGGACGGCCAAGCCGAGGCCGATCGGCCCGAGGGCCGACCCGGCGGGCGCCAGCAGAGACAGGCCAGAGCCGGCGAGGCCGATGCCCGAGCCGACCGAAGGATTCATGGCAAAGTTGAGTGCACTCAGCCCGAAGCCCGCGATGCCGAGGGGCGTGATCGCGTCCCCCCACCCCGTGCCCGTCGGCACATTGGACACGGCGGCGTTCGGCACCTGAGTGGCACCCATGACGTCCACGTACGCGGGTGCGGAGAAGGACGGCCCGAAGATCGGCTTCGATGCCCACTCGATCATCCCGCCGGCGTACCCTGGGGTCGCTGTGGGGCTGCCGAACAGGCCGTTGAGGTTGATGCTCGGCAGGCCGTTCAGGCTGAAGCCGCCTTGCCCTGCCTGGGCGCCGGCCACCGCCGCCCCGCCCGGCGCCTGGATGCCGAACAGGCCGGGGGCGGCGCCAACCACCTGCATCATCACGGGCAGCACGAACTGGTTTTCCAGGATGCCCAGCAGCAGCCGCTTGCCCATCGTCTTGCCGACGTCCTCCCAGTCGCCGTCGAGCAACGCCTCGGTGACGTCTCCGGCATAGTCACGGGCGGTGCTCTCGATATCCTGCTGGAACTGCCGCGCCGCCTGCTCGGCCCGCTGGAACGCTGGATCGGCCTGTTGGACAGCCCGGTTGTAGGTGTCTTGGTCAATGGCGCCTTTCGCCAGCAGTCCATTCAGCCGCTCCAGCTCGTTCGCGTACTTCTCGGCCGGGGTGCGGGTGGACTGGTAGACCTGACGGCCTTCGTTCATCACCTTGTTGTATTCGGCGACAGCTTCGGCGTCAGCAGCCTTCACGGCAGCGAGGATCTGCTTTTCGAGCTTTTCCTGTTCCTTGACGTTGGCTTTGGTGCTGGCGCTGTTCTCGTCGAGGTGTTTGGTGTAGGCGGTCAGGATGGCGTCGGCTTCCTCCTGGCTCTTGATGCCCGTGCGCACAGCTTCGTCGAGATCGCGCTTCACCTCGGCGATGCGCACCTCGCGAGCGGTCATCTCATCATAGGAGGCGACGACGCCGTCAACCCGGCCGCGGAGCGTGTCGAGTTCCTCGCCGCTATACCCGCCTGTCGACGCCAGCTTCTGATTGAAGCGGTCGTACGCCTGCTCGGCCTCCTGGAGCGCGGTGCGGGTTTTCGAGGCGCGCTCCAGCGCAGCGGTGAGCGCGGCCTGTTCGGATGCGGCGCGCGCCTGATCGGCGGGGCTGAGGAAGCGACCGGGGCCTTGGGCGAGATAGGCCGACTGCTGGCGTTTGGTCTCGTCGGCGGCGGCTTGCGCGGCGATGGCGTTGGTCATCGCCAGCGCATCCGCCAGCTCGCGTTCGGAGATAGCCGCACGGAAGGCGGCGGCCGCTTGCTCGTTCCGCTCCTCGCGCAGGCGGCGGGACTTCTCGGTGCCGGTCTCGGTCAACTCGTTGGCGCTGCGCAGCGCCTGCGCATACAGGTCGGTTGCCTTCGCCGCGTCCTCGGTGTCCCGCCCCAACCCGAACATGACACCGGCAGCGGTGGCGCCGATTGCCACGAGGGTGCCGATGATGGCGCCGAGCCGCCCCAGAGACATCGCTGCCTGGCTGCCCTGCTGGGCGAGGACAACGAATGGGCTGGTGCCGGCCTGCAACTGGATGGCGGCATCCTGGACCTGATAGCTCAAGTTCGTGATCGCGCCACGCAGTTGCCCGGTGGACCCGACGGCGACCTTGGCCGCCTCCGACTGCCCGTGCAGCGCGCGGGTCAACTGCTCGTACCGCTCCGACGAGATGGCGCGGCTCGAAAGCGCTTGCTGTAGAAGCGCCTGATCTGCGGCCAGCCGCCGCGACGCCGCAGCCGCGGGATCGAGGCGGTTGATCAATGCGTTGACGGCATCCGCCTGCCGCCGCGCAGCGATGGCGGCGGGATCATGCGCGTCCGCCACGAACTTCATCGCTGAGGCGAACTGCCGCCCGTTCAGCGCGCCGGCCTGATACAGGTCGATGACCTTCTGCTGTTCCGCCGCATACCGCGCCGCCGCCGCGTAGGCGGGGTCCATGGCCTGTCGCAGCGATTCGACCGCCCGCGCCTGCTCCATGGCGGCCCTGGCGGCCGCCTCCTGCGCCTGGGTCTGCCGCTCGGTCTGGGCGTTGACGCCGACGAGCTTCTGCTTCCGGCGTTCCAAGGCCGCATTGATGTTGTCGATGTTCTCCGGCTCGCGCTCGCGCAGGCGGGCCGCCGCCGCCTCCAGCTTGGCCAGTTCCTGGAGCTGGCGCGCCGAGCCGGTGACGGACTTTTCGAAATTCGCCAACGCCCGGGACGTGAGCACGGCCCTGGTCTCGACGGTCTCGTGCGCCTTGCCGACCTTGACCAGGCTGTCCGACAGCTCGTCGGCAGCCTTCTTGGCCTGCGAGTTGTCGGCCGTGAAACTGAGCGGGATGTTGGTCAATGGCCGGCTCCAATGCGGAAAGGCGCCGCGGCATGGCCGGGCGCCCTGGTGGTCTGGTCTGCGGCGAAGTCAGATGGGGTGCACGGCATGGACAATGTCGCGCGGCCCGTGCACTCTATGGCGTCCCAATCACTATCGGAGGTGCGCCGCCATGGGGTGGGTGATCTTATGGCTCGTGATGGGTGGCGTGGTTGCCATCATCGCGAACAGCAAGGGCAAGAACGCCGTCGCGTGGTTCATCTACGGTGCGTTGATCTGGCCCATCGCGCTCACGCACATCCTCGTCACGAAGGAGTGAGCGGGGCGGCGCGGGGCGGCCCCACCGGAGCCGCCCCACCGCCCATCACGCCACCGCCCGTCCACCACCGCGCACAGCATCGTGCAGCTCCGTCCA
>CAZONS010000257.1:0-5401 GCA_964581195.1 uncultured Thiobacillus sp.
ATCCCGCTCAAGGACGCGCAGGAGGCGCAGTTCCTCAAGGACAACGACGCCATCGTGCGGCAACGCGCCCGCACCGCGCAGAACCCGGCGCTCAACCGCCCCGGCGTGCCCGGCCTGCTCGACGCGGTGATCGCGTCGCAGAGCGTGAATCCGTACGTGAACGCGGTGCTGGTGCAGATCGCGCCGGGCTACGCGCCCGAAGCGGTGGCCGAGCCGATTCGCCGCTGGAAACGCCTGACGGTCTACACCCGCGCGCAGATGGAGGCGATCCTGATCGGCAAGCTGATCGCCACCTCGGCCAAGCAGATCGGCATGTTTCTGGTGATCCTCGCCGTGGTCAGCGCCGCGATCGTTGCATTCATCATCTATACCCTGACGCTCGGCAAGATCCGCGAGATCGCGGTACTGAAGCTCATCGGCACGCGCAACCGCACCATCGCCACCATGATCCTGCAGCAGGCGGTGGGCCTCGGCCTCATCGGCTTCGTCGTCGGCAAGATCGCGGCCACTTTCTGGGCACCGATCTTTCCCAAGTACGTGCTGCTCGAACCGGGCGATGCGCTGCGCGGCTTCGTCGCGGTGGTGGTGATCTGCGTGCTGGCGAGCGTGCTCGCGATCCGCGCCGCGCTCAAGGTGGACCCGGCGGAGGCGATCGGTGGCTGAATCGTCTGCACAAGGCATCCGTCTCGAGGGCCTGAAGAAGCGCTACGGCGAGGGCGACACCGCGGTGGACGCGCTCAAGGGCGTGGACATGCAGGTCGCGCCCGGCGAGGTCGTGGGCCTGATCGGCCCCTCGGGCTCGGGCAAGAGCACCCTGCTCAAATGCCTCGGCGCGGTGATCGAGCCGACCGCGGGCCGCATGACCCTGGGCTCCGACGTGATCTACGAGGAGGGCTGGAAAATCCACGACCTGCGCGCGCTGCGGCGCGACAAGATCGGTTTCGTATTCCAGGCGCCGTACCTGATTCCGTTCCTCGACGTGACCGACAACATCGCGCTGCTGCCGATGCTGGCCGGACGCCCCAACGGCGAAGCGCGCCGGCGGGCGCTGGAGTTGCTGGAGGCGTTGGACGTGGCGCACCGCGCCCGCGCCATGCCGTCGCAGCTCTCCGGCGGCGAGCAGCAGCGCGTGGCCATCGCCCGCGCCCTGGTCAACCGGCCGCCGGTGATCCTGGCCGACGAACCCACCGCGCCGCTGGACAGCGAGCGTGCGCTCACCGTGATCCGCCTGCTGGAAGACATGGCCGGCCAGTTTTCCACCGCGATCATCGTCGTCACCCACGACGAGAAGATCATCCCCACCTTCAAGCGCATCTACACCATCCGCGACGGCCGCACCCTCGAAGAGGCGGGTGAGGGCCGCTCCATCGAGGGCGACAAGGTGCTGGCCGCATGAAGCGCCGGATCATCTATTGACCGACCCCATCCCACTCCGAGGAACAAGACCATGAAACGCTCCCTTTTCACCGCATACGCCCTGAGCATGGGGCTCACCCTGCTGGTACCTGGCGCTCCGGCGCTGGCCGAAGCCGAACCCGCCCAGCCCCTCGCCCTGCGCGGCATCATGCAGGACCTGGGCCGGCACATGCAGACCGTCACCCTGGGCATTTCCCGCGAGGATTGGGCGCTGGTCGAAAAAACCGCGCCCCTGATCGCCGAGCATCCCCAACCGCCTTTGATGGAAAAGGCCCGCATCCTGCGATTCGTCGGCACGGACATCGGCAAGTACAAGGGCCATGATCACAAAACCCACGAAGCCGCGCATGAACTGGCCCAAGCCGCGAAAAACAAGGATGGCATGGCGGCCATCGCCGCCTTCCAGTCCATTCAGACCGGTTGTTATGGCTGCCATCGGGAATTCCGCAAACCGTTTGTCGAGCACTTCTACGGAACACGCTGAGGCGCCCATTTCGCGTTCGAAGTGGATGGCGGATACAGGCCGATACACGTCGATATACGCCGCTACATGGCTACGGCACACCGGTTACATGAGCCGCCCAGAATGGATCTTGGCGAATGGCCGCCGGTAATGAATCAGGAGACACCTATGCAAACGGACGACACGAAGGGATTCGACAACGCGCATTTACAGGCCTGGTGGGTAGCCACGCGCCAGTATCTGTTCGCGGATATGGAAAGCCTGCCGAGTTTCTCCGACCAAACAGGCGATAACTGGTCGCCTCCGGATACGGGCAACCACGGTGGCCGCAAACGCTTCATCGCCAGGGCAAGAGGCCGGCTTCTGCGTTCGCTCGGGCGCGAGGAACACGATGATCCGTTGCGGGAACTGGAGCGCGCCTTCCAACGGCAGATCGCCTTCATCGCCTGGCATCCTGAAGTTCCCAGGCGCTTGTTGGCGTGGTTGCGCCAGGACGGCGATGCGCGGCTGAGACGGCGCATCCAGGCGATCATCGGCCAGTATGCCGCTCGCCTGGCCCGGATCATCGACCGGGCCAGGCAGCAGGGCCTGGTCAGGGCCGACATCGAACCGCAGTCCGAGGCGATGCGTCTGGTCGGCCTGATCCAGGGCCTGGCGCTGGGAGCCTGTCGGGCTTTGGGCTCCGATAGCGAAAATCGGCCCCGCCGAGGCCAGTTTTCGACCATTTCGCCGGGGAATAGTCGGCCTATTGCCCAAGAAATGGGCGAAGAATGGGCCGGCGCGGTCGGTTTGCAGCCGGAGATTCCAAAGCCCGACAGGCTCCTGGGCATCGATCCCGTCTCAGCCCGTCGGGAAACGCTGTTCAAGGAGGCGGCCAGCGCATTCGCCTGTTTCCAGGCCGGGCTACTCCGGCCGTTGGAAGGCACCCAGGCGGCGGTGGCGTAGGCGATGGCCAGGATGCGTTTCACCGCCGCGTTCGGGATCGGCCTGGCATTGCTCGGCTGCGCCAACCCGCCGCCCGTCGATGCCCCCGCGCAAAGCCAGCCTGAAGGCCGCGTCGCGCGTCCGGCCACCGGCGGAGGTGGCGGGAGCGCGGCCGTGTCCGCCGATGTGATATCCCAATCCAGGCCGGATTTCTCCGGCCACTGGATACTCGACGCCAAGGCCAGCGATGACCCGATGGAAAAGGCCAAGGAGGCCATGCAGGCGACGAAGCAAGCCAGGGGCGGCGGACGCGGCATGGGGGGTGGCTCCGGCGGCATGGGTCGGGGCGGTGGCATGGGCGGCGGACACCAGGGGCGTGGAGCCTCGGCCAGCATGGGCGGCGGCGGTCAGACTTCCGGGGAAATGGCCGCACTGCTGGCCCCGTCGGCGGAACTCCATATCTCCCAGCAGGACCCGATGCTGCTGATCGCCGACGAGAACGATCAGCGTCAGCATCTTTACACCGATTTTCGCGGGGCCAGCGTTTCCGCCAATGGCGGCCTGCATCAGCGGGTGGCCGTCGCGGGCTGGGAAGCAGCCGTCCTGGTGGTCGAGACCACGATGCTTGGCAAGAAACTGACCCAGGGCTACCAGATCGACGAAACAGGACGGCTCGTCATTGCCTCGGTGGCCCAGGTTTCGGGGACGCAACCGATCTCATATCGGCTCATGTATGAGCGTGCGCGGCCCGGGGCGGGCATGGCGAGCCGTTGATCGGCTGAATAACGTGACTGGACAGAAAGGAACTGAAAATGCGCTCGGATCGCTCATCCAAAACCATCAATGCATGGCTGCGCCTGACTTGGATGGGCGTGCTCACCGGGGTGCTGGCCGGCTGCGCCAGCGGCCCTGATTTCAAGTCACCCGCCGCGCCCGATGTGGCCGGTTACACCGCCTCGGCCTTACCCGCGCAGACCGTCGCCGCACCGATCAACCTGGGCGGCGCGCAGCGCTTCGTTGCGGGTGCGCCCGTTGCTACCGAATGGTGGCGGCGGTTCGGCTCGGCCAAACTGGATGCCCTCATCGAAGCGGCCCTGCGCGCCAGTCCCACCCTGGAAGCCGCCGAAGCCACCTTGCGCCAGGCCCGGCGGAACTACGAGGCGAAGGCTGGAACCACGCAATACCCCCAGGCGAACGCCAACCTCGGCGCCCAGCGCCAAGGCGTCAACAATGCGGCCGCCGGCCTGCCCGGTGGCGAGCACACCTACAACCTGTTCAACCTCGGCGTGGCGGTGAGTTATGACCTCGATCTCGCCGGCGGCAACCGGCGCGCGCTGGAAGCCCTGGCGGCGCAAACCGAGCATCAACGCCACCAGTTCGATGCGGCGCGTCTGGCCCTGATCGGCAATCTGGTCACCACGGCCATCGTTCAGGCGCAACTGGCCGGGCAGATCGAGGCCAGCATGGCCATCCTGGCTGCCCAGGAAGAGCAACTGGGGCTGACCCGGAAGCGCCTGGAACTGGGTGCGGCCTCCGAACGGGACGTCCTGGTGCTGCAAACCCAGGTGGAACAGACGCGCGCCGGACTGCCGCCGCTGCGCCTCAAGCGGGAACAGAACCAACACCTGCTGGCCACCCTCGCCGGCCAGCCGCCCGGTACCGCGGCCTTGCCGGAACTCACCCTGGCCGACTTCATCCTGCCCGGCGAGTTGCCGCTCAGCCTGCCCTCCGAACTGACCCGCCAGCGCCCGGACATCCAGGCCGCCGAGGCCCTGCTCGCGGCCGCCAGCGCGCAACGCGGCGTGGCCGTATCCAGGCTGTATCCGCGCATCGCGTTGAGCGCCAATCTCGGCGCGCAAGCCCTCACCGCCGCCAGCCTGTTCGATGGCGGCTCGCTGGTTTGGGGCCTGGCGGGAGGGTTGGCGCAACCCCTGTTCAATCCCGGCTTGCGCGCCGAGGCAGGCGCCACCGAGGCGGGATTCGACGCCGCCGCCGCCCACTATCGCCAAGCCGTCCTGCAAGCGCTGCGCGAAGTCGCCGACGTGCTGCGCGCGCTCGATCACGACGCCCAGGCCCTGGCATCCCATGCCGCCGCCGACGGCGCCGCGCGGGAATCGCTGCGCCTGGCGCAACAGCAATATGCCCTGGGCGCGGCCAGTTACCTCGACCTGCTCATCGCCCAGCAGCAAGCCCAGCAAACCCGGATCGACCTCGTCGCGGCGCAGGCGTCGCGCCTGGCCGATACCGCCGCGCTGTATCAGGCCATGGGCGGCGGCTGGTCAGGTGATGTACCAACCGACCGGCAAGCGCGGCCCGGACGCGAGGGAAACCACCGGAAGTCTGATGCGGTACCTGGTTGAACCCGCCACGCTCCGGCCCCCAAGCCACTTGTCAGGCTTGCTGACCGGAAATCCGCATAAACACGGTGAGAGCGCGAAAGGTGCCTTTCACGAAACAGAGCACGGAAATAAACGGTAACCGGGGCCTAAATTGGTACTTGATACAACAAGGCCCGTGAAATCACGAGCCTATTTTGCTGCCAGGTCACTCCCACTCTATTATTACAACGGCCTTGAAAGCCTTGCCGTTACTGGGTGT
>CAZONS010000258.1:0-5399 GCA_964581195.1 uncultured Thiobacillus sp.
CCGTAGAGCGGCAGGTAGAGTTGCGGGGCGAGGAAACCGTCGGGGATATGCATGGGTGGGTGTGGCGGGTTGATCCGTAGGGGGCGATTGAGCGACGTCGGACGTTATTTGTAGCGCAGGCTTCCAGCCTGCGTTTCACGGCCGGCGCGGGCGGGCAGGCTGGAAGCCTGCGCTACAGGGATCGGCAGGCTCAGAACAGCGCCGAGAAGGTGGCGATGATGCGGTATTTCTCCTTGCCCTCGGCGCCTTGCTGGGGACTCCCGGGCGGTTCGTTGAGACGGGTCCGGATGGGTTTCTTCAGCGCCAGGCCCAGGCTCATGTTGTCCTGGTAGAGGCGGACGCCGACCACGCCGTAGAGGATGTCGCCGCCGGAGGCGTCGTCGGCGACACCGTCGGCCACGTCCTTGCCCAGGCGCAGGAAATTCGCTTCCAGGTTGACGTCGAGGCGGAACCCGCGTTCCGGAGCGGTCAGCAGGCGATAGGCGAGGGCGGCGTTGAGCCGGGTTTCCGTGCCGAACGCCATGGTCTGCGCGGGCGAGGCGGGGGCGGCGTCGTACGCGTGCTTCTGGAAGATGATCTGGCCGACCTCGAACACGGCGGTGGCCCGGTCGGTGAACTGGCGGCTGGCGGTCAGGCCGTAGCTGAAGCCGGGTTCGCCGAAGCCCAGCGACTTGCCCGGGTCGATGCTGCCGTCGCTCAGGACATGGCTGGCCTCGCCAGTCGGCAGGGAGACGCCGGCATAGGCCGTGAAATGCCAGTCCATCAGGTCGTCCAGACTTTCGCCGGCGGGCACCAGGCGCAGGCCCTCATCGTATTTGAAGCCGATCACCCCCATCAGGGAGAGGTCGGTGAAGCCGCGCGAATCGGTGCCGCCGGGCTGGTCGACCTTGATGTTGTAGGGCTGGAAGAGATAGGCCGAGAACCAGGGCTTGAAACCGTAGCCGAGTCCCGCCATCCAGTACTGGTTGAAGTCGCCTTCCGGTGGCGCGGCGATGCCGGTCCTCGACCTGGCATGGTCGACCTTCAGATAGGCCAGCCACTTGCCCTCCGGCAGAGTGGCGGAACTGGAGGTCTCCACCGGCGCGCCGGGGCCGTCCACTCCGGCGACGCCGAGCGAGGCGACACCGTGGTGGGCGAAGGCGGGGGTCGAGGCCAGCAGCAGGATGCTCATCAGCCGTGTTTTCATGGTCTTTTCCTTCTGATGAACAGGGCCAGGAATCCGAACAGGCCGAGCAGGACCGCGACGCCGACGACGATGCGGCCATAGCGTTCATAGGCCGGCCTGTCCGCGATTTCGACACGGGCGGCGGCATCCGTCTTCACCGTGAAGTCGAGGCCGTGGCCATCCTCGGAGATGGCCTTGATGCGCCAGGTGCCGGCGCGGTCGGGGAGAAAGGAGAGGCGGCCGAGGGCATCGGTGCGGCCCACCTGCCAGGGCGGTTTGCCGTCGGCGGGGTAGATCTCGTAACGCTCGAAGGAGAAGGGCGTGTTGTCGATATAGACCAGTTTCACCACCACCGCCTGAGCGCCGCTGACACTGTATCGCAGGTCATGGGCGGTGGCGGGGCCGGTCAGGCAGCACAGCGCGGCGAGCAGCAGGGCGAGGCGTTTCATTCGATTTCGAACCGCAGGTTGCCGGTATGGATGACCTTGTCCGCCTTGACATCGTTCAGGGGCAGTGTGAGGCTGGCCTGGATGAACTGGACGCCGGGGTTGCGCAAGCGGATGTTGATCCTGCCCTCCGCATCGGTGACGCCGCGCGGCTGGCCGAAGTAGGCCACGGTCACGCCGGCGGCCGGCTTGTCCTGGAACCAGGCGGTGAGATGCAGTTTGTCGCCGGTGTTCAGGGTGAGCGGGTTTTCCCGTGGCACCAGTTCCAGAGCGCGGGTCAGGGGATGCGCCATGGCCGCGCCCCAGCGGTCGATCCGTTTCACGCTCTCGATGGACAGCCAACTCTCGATCACCGCGCCGGCCGCGTGCTTCGGCAGGTTCCGGGTGCCGTAGGGGGTCTTGCTCCAATAGCCGCTGGAGACCAGGAAGACACTCGCCGCGCAGTCGCCTCGCAGGGTGGCGGGATGGCCGCGGCGCGGTTCCGCGTCGATGGCCTTGCCGGCGACATTGAAGCAGGTGGCCTGTTTCACGGTTTCCGGGGCGTATTCCAGCGACTTCGCGCCCTCATGGCTGGAACGCTCATGGCCGTAGGACAGGGTGTGCAGTGGCCCGTCGCGCTCGATCCAGAGATCGTGCGCCCGGGCGGGCAGCGCGAGCAGCAGGACGAGCAGGGCAAGGGCGCGGGTCGGCATGGCGAAGGCCAGAATGAAGCGGGTGCCGGGATGGTAGCGCATCGGTATGACGAATTGTTAATACCTCATACCAGCTGGCAAAAAGAAGGCGGGCTGTCCGCCCGCCTTCGGTTTCAGTCCCGCGCCGGTTCCATCACCGCGTCGAGATTGAGGTTGTCGCAGTATTCGAAGAAATCGCCGCGCAGGGTGGGCAGGTGCATGGTGCCGGGGACGCCGACGGTCATGTTGACCGAGAACATCGGCGTGCCGGTATGCGGCGCCGGGTAGGTGTCGGTGGACAACTCCTCGATGTTGATGCCCTGGCGGGCGAAGAAATCCGCCAGGCTGTGGACGATGCCGGGATGGTCCATCGCCACCACGTTGACCCGGTAGGGCACCTGCGGCGATTTGCGCTCGGCCGGGCGGGTGCGCTTGTGGATGATGGTCAGGCCGAGTTCGCCGCCGATCGCCTCCAGCCGGTCTTCCAGCTTGGTCAGCGCGTTCCAGGGGCCGGACACCAGCATCAGGATGGCGAACTGGCCACCCAGGACCGCCATGCGCGACTCCTCGATATTGCAGCCCGCCTCGACGATACGGCTGGTGAAGCGTTGTACCAGGCCGACCTTGTCTTCGCCGGAGGCGGTGATGGCCAGAAAGTCGATGTTGCTCATGAGTGTTCCGTTCGGTTTGGCTAAGTGACCGCATTGTAGCCAGTGCGCCGCGTGCGGCCTATCGCGCCGCGCGGGCATAATCCGCGGCATGGATGAACCCACCCTGATCGACAGCCATTGCCATCTCGATGCCTCCGAATTCGACGCGGACCGCGATGCGGTGCACGCGCGGGCGCAAGCGGCGGGGGTCGGGATTCAGGTCATTCCCGCCATCACCCGTGACAATTTCGCCGAGGTCGCCGCCGTCTGCCGCCGCCATCCGGATTGCCTGCCGGCCTGGGGCATGCATCCGATGTACATCCACGTCCACCGGCCGGAGCATCTGGATGAACTGCGCCGGATGATCGAGCGCTGGCGCCCCGTCGCCATCGGCGAGATCGGCCTCGACCTGTTCGTGCCCGGCCTGGACCGGGCGACCCAGGACCATTTCTACGTCGAGCAACTCAAGATCGCGCGTGAATACGACCTGCCGGTGTTGCTGCATTGCCGCCGCGCCTACGACCCCATCCTCAAACAGTTGCGCGGGATAGGGGTGAAGCGCGGCATCGCCCACGCCTTCAGCGGCAGCCGCCAGCAGGCCGAGGCGTTCATCAAGCAGGGCTTCAAGCTCGGCTTCGGCGGCGCCTTCACCTGGAGCCGCGCCACCCGCTTGCGCGCGCTCGCCTTCGAACTGCCGCTGGAGGCCATCGTCCTGGAGACCGACAGCCCGGACATTCCTCCCGCCTGGATCGGTAAGGGCCGCAACGAACCCGCCGAGGTGGCCCGCATCGCGGCGGCCCTGGCGGAACTGCGCGGGACGACGCTGGAAGAAGTGGCGCGGCGCACCACCGCGAACGCGCGGGAAGTGCTGGGGATTTCGTAGGGTGCGCGCGGCGCACCCTACGAAGGGCCTACGGCGATGTTCCCGCTCAGCCTACGGATGCCGGCGCTACGCAACACCCCCGATCCCGCCGCCCGCCCGCTGGCGAAGCAGGCGGTGAGCAGGTAACCGCCGGTGGGGGCTTCCCAGTCGAGCATCTCGCCGGCGCAGAAGACGCCGGGCAGCTCGCGCAGCATCAGGTGTTCATCCAGGGCCTCGAAGCGCACGCCACCGGCGCTGCTGATGGCCTCGATGAGCGGGCGCGGCGCTATCAGGGTCAGGGGCAGGGCCTTGATGGCGGCGGCGAGCTTGATCGGGTCGCTCTCCGGTCCGAGCACCTCGCGCAGCAGGGCGGCCTTGACCCCGGCGATGCCGGCCCGGCTTTTCAGATGGCTGGAGAGCGAGCGCGAGCCGCGCGGATGCGCCACCTCCGCGGTCAGCCGTTCCAGCGATTTGTCCGGCGCCAGATCGAGCAGGAGGCGAGCGCGCCCCTCCGCCTCGACGCGGTCGCGCAGCGGCGCGGCCAGCGCATAGATGAGGCTGCCCTCGATGCCGCTCGCGGTGATGACGCACTCGCCTCGGCGCTGGATGTCCCGGCCTTCGCCATCGGGGCAACTGGCGACCACGGTTTTCAGCGGCTCGCCGGCGAAGCGGGCGCGGAAGTGCTCGCTCCAGGCGATGTCGAAGCCGCAGTTGGCCGGCTTCAGCGGCGCGATGTCGATGCCTTTTTCGCGCAGCACAGGCACCCAGGCGCCATCGGAACCCAGCTTCGCCCAACTGCCGCCGCCGAGGGCGAGGATGACGGCGTCGGTCTCCACGGTCCTTTCGCCGTCGGGGGTGGCGAAGGAAAGACGCAGGCTGGAGAGCGTGGTTGTTGCCGCCGGGGTTTCGGCGGCATTACAACCACGGCCTACTCCTTGCGGGTAAGCCCGCGCTACACCCAGCCAGCGGTGGCGCATGTGGAAGCGCACGCCCGCCTCGCGCAGTCGGTGCAGCCAGGCGCGCAGCAGGGGGGCGGCCTTCATCTCGCGCGGGAACACCCGTCCGGAACTGCCAACGAATGTCTCTACTCCCAGCCCTTCGGCCCAGGCGCGCAGGTCGTCGGCGGAGAAGGCGTCGAGCAGCGGTTCGAGGTTCGCGCGGCGGCTGCCGTAGCGGCCGAGGAAGGCCTCGCGATCCTCGGAATGGGTGAGGTTGAGGCCGCCGCGGCCGGCCAGCAGGAACTTGCGGCCGACCGAGGGCATGGCGTCGTAGAGGTCGACCGCCATGCCGGCCTCGCTCAACACTTCCGCCGCCATCAGGCCGGCCGGGCCGCCACCGACGATGGCGACCCTCATGCCTCGCTCCAGTGCGAGAGATTGAATTGCAGCGTGCGGCTCTCTTTCCATACATTCACTTCCGGCCGGTAGACCGCCTGGATGCGTTCCGGCAGCGGTGTGTCCTGGAAGAACAGCATGGCGTCGGCGGCCAGGCCCTGGCCGGCCAGGCGCAGCTTGAGGTGTTTCTCGCCGACCAGGCGTTGCGACTGCACGATGAATTCGCCCTGGAAGGCGGGCGCCGGGAAACCCTGCCCCCAGACCGCGTTGC
>CAZONS010000259.1:0-5376 GCA_964581195.1 uncultured Thiobacillus sp.
AAGTGCAGCGGCTTGAGGCTGCGGATGACCTCCCGTACCTGCGCTCGGCGATTCCTCGCCACAGCTTCCGGCATGAAACCGAACACGTCGCGTCCCAGCATGTGCTCCGGCGTCACGCCGAAGCGTTTGGCGGCGATGAGGTTGACGGCAAGCGTGGTGCCGTCCGCGGCGAGCAGAAACGCGGATTCCGGCGTGGCATCGAGCAATAGCCGCAGGTTTTCCTCGCTTTGTCGCAGCGCGCCCAGCATGTTCGAACGATCCCGCAGGTCGCGCGCCACGCTGATCACGACTTGTCGCCCCTTGAGTTTGCCAAGACGCACGCTGATCTCCACCGGGATGGATTCGCCGGCGCGAGTCCGGTGGGCCGATTCCACGACCACGTGTCCTTCCCGGAGCAATGTCTCCATGACCCGCGGGATGCGGGCGGCAAACTCCGGTGTATCGATCTCCCGGGGGGAGAGTCGCAGCAATTCCGCCCGGCTGTAGCCCAGACGTTCGCAGGCGGTCTGATTGACCTCGATGAACTGGCCATGCGGGTCATGGATGAAGATGGCATCGCTGATGCCGTCGAACACTTCGCGAAATTCCGTGCCCGCTTCGTCGCCCGCCGGCATGGGGGGAAAATGGCTCGGCCGTCGCAGCAGGAACATGAACACGCAGAGCGCCACGATGCCACTGCCAATCCAGTTGTTGCCCGTGCCCAGGCGCAGCACGATGGCGACGCCGACGGCGGCGAGCGCGGCGGCCATGAAGTGGGCGATGGCGCTCTTCTCGCGTGGTGGTGCGGGCGGCAAGCTCGGGGTGTGGGACGAAAACATGAAATTGAAAGCAGTATAGGGGGGTGGACTAAGTCGCGCGGCGGTGATGACAGTTTCACTTTAGCTAAAGTTATATGCCAAAGGTAGACGCAGATCATGGCCGCGAGCCGTGTTTTCTTGGAAACTAGCGGTTCCCATGCCCTGGAGGCGGATAGCAATGTGTCTTGTTCCACCCTGGCCCGAGATCGATACCATCCTGTTGGACATGGATGGCACCCTGCTCGATCTGCATTACGACAATCAATTCTGGCAGGTCTATGTGCCGGAGAAGTACGCGGAAAAGCACGGCATCACGCCGGCGGCGGCGCATGCCGAGTGCTTTCGTCGCTACAACGCCAAGGCGGGCACCCTGGACTGGTATTGCGTCGATTACTGGAGCGAGCAACTGGAATTGGACATCGTCCGGCTCAAGGAAGAGTTGTCTCACCTCATCGCGGTGCATCCCGATGTCACGACGTTCCTGACCCAGGCCCGCGCCGCCGGCAAGCGCGTCGTGCTGGTCACCAACGCGCACCACAAGAGCCTGAACCTGAAAATGGATCGCACCGGCCTGGCGGTGCATTTCGACGCCCTGCACAGTTCCCATGCCTATGGCGTGGCCAAGGAAGACCCGGCTTTCTGGGCCGCATTGCGGTTGAGCGAGCCGTTCGACCCGCTGCGCGCCCTGCTGGTGGACGACAGCCTGCCGGTGCTGCGCTCCGCCCGTGACTACGGCATCGCGCACCTGTTGGCGATATTGCAACCGGATACCCGCCAACCCGACAAGGACGTGGCGGATTTCGCCGCCATCCGTCGTTTTGGCGACATCCTGCCCATTCCCTCAGAGAGGTGACACCGCCATGATGCCGCCGTTGCAGAAATCCGATTTCGAGGCGCTCCGCCGCGCCTATCTCTTCTCCGGCCTGCAGGACGATGAATATCTGGAAGCCATCGGCCACGCCACGACAGTGCAGTTGGCGCCGGGTCAGTTGCTGTTCAGCCAGGGCGATCCGGTAAACGCCATCTACTGGGTGGCGGAAGGCATCGTCAAACTGTTCCGCGCCTCGCCGCAGGGGGATGAAAAGGTCATCGAGCTGGTGGGCGCCAACCGCCTGTTCGCCGAGGCGGTGCTGTTCATGGGCGGGCAGTTCCCGATCAATGCGGCGGCGCAGACGCCGGCGCGACTGGTCGCCATCAACGGGCGCGAGTTCAAGGCCTGGCTGGGGCAGGATGTCACCCGCTGCTTCCGGCTGATGTCCGGCATGAGCGCGCGCATGCACAAGCTGGTCAACGAGATCGATCGTCTCACCCTCATGAAAGGGGCCGATCGCCTGCTGCAATATCTGCTCGACCATTCCGATCCGGATGAAACCGGTCGTCAGCGGGTCGAACTGGAAGCGCCCAAGCAGATCATCGCCTCGCGCATCGGGGTCAAGCCGGAAACCCTCTCGCGCCTGCTGCACAAGCTGTCCGACCAGGGCTACATCGAGATCAAGGGGCAGACCCTGTATATCAGCGAGGAGCCGGAGGGACTGCGCCAGATCAGGATCGAGCCCTGATCAGGGTGTCTCGATGATCAAGGCCGCCGCGACCCGCCGCCCCTCGGCAGCGAGGATGTTGTAGGTGCGGCAGGCGGCGGCGGTGTCCATGATCTCGACCCCGATGCGCGCCTTGAGCAACCCCGCATAGAGCGCGGCAGGCGGAAAGCGCAGGCGGGCGCCACTGCCGAGCAGGACGATTTCCGGTGCCCGCATCAGGACGACATCGAAATCCCGCGTCGACAGATCCTCGAAACGGGTGACCCAACCGTGGACCACTTCGTCCGGCAGGATGATCAGGCTGGTTTCATGGCGCACCCCGTTCACCAGGACGTGATCGCGGCCAAGGCCGTTGATCTGGTAGGTGTCCGCGCCGCGGGAAAGATGCATTTTCATGATGGGGACGTCGCGGACGAGGCGAAGATCGAGGTATGGGGGGCCTGCTGGCGGGGCCGATCTTCACGACGCTCGACGCTGAGTGTTCGACTCCCGTAAGATTACGCGCTTTTACGGCACCCTGCGGCATCCCCTCCGATGGACGAATTTCCCAGAATCACCCGCCTGCCGCCCTATGTGTTCAACATCACGGGTGACTTGAAGATGGCCGCGCGGCGGCGCGGCGAAGACATCATCGATTTCGGCATGGGCAATCCCGATCAGCCCACCCCGCCGCATATCGTTGAAAAGATGATCGAGACCGCGCGGCGTGGCGATACCCACCGCTATTCGGTGTCGAAAGGCATTCCGCGTCTGCGCAAGGCCATCTGCAACTGGTACAAGACCCGCTATGACGTGGATCTCGACCCGGAGAAGGAGGCCATCGCCACCATCGGTTCCAAGGAGGGCATCGCCCACCTGGCGCTGGCGACGCTGGACCGCGGCGATATCGTGCTGGTGCCGAATCCGAGCTATCCGATCCACATCTACGGGCCGGTGATCGCCGGCGCCGACATCCGCCATCTGCCGATGGTGCCGGGGGTGAACTTCTTCGAGGAAATGGAGAAGGCCATCAAGGACTTCTGGCCGAAGCCGAAGATGCTGATCCTCAACTTCCCCAGCAACCCCACCACGCAATGCGTGGAGCTCGAATTCTTCGAGAAGGTGGTGGCGATGGCGAAGGAGTACGGCATCCTGGTGGTGCATGACATCGCCTATGCCGACATCGTCTTCGATGGCTACAAGGCGCCCTCGATCATGCAGGTGCCCGGCGCCAAGGATGTGGCGGTGGAATTCTTCACCCTCTCCAAGAGCTACAACATGCCGGGCTGGCGGGTCGGCTTCATGGTCGGCAATGCCCGCCTGTGCGCGGCGCTGGCGCGGATCAAGAGCTATCACGACTACGGCACCTTCACGCCGATCCAGGTCGCCGCCATCGCCGCCCTGGAAGGCCCGCAGGATTGCGTCGAGGACATCCGCCTGATGTACCAGAAGCGGCGCGACGCCCTGGTCAAGGGGCTCAACGAGGTGGGCTGGAAAGTACAGGCGCCGAAGGCGACCATGTTCCTCTGGACCCCTATTCCGGAACCCTACGCGCACATGAAGTCGCTGGAGTTTTCCAAGAAGGTGTTGGCCGATGCCAAGGTCGCGGTCAGCCCCGGCGTCGGCTTCGGCGACTATGGCGACGATCATGTGCGTTTCGCCCTGATCGAAAACGAAATGCGTACCCGCCAGGCCATCCGCGGCCTGCGCGACATGTTCAAAAAAGATGGATTGCTGAAATGAAACCAATCAACGTAGGTCTGCTCGGTATCGGTACCGTCGGCGGCGGCACCCATGCCGTGCTCACCCGCAACCAGGAGGAAATCACCCGCCGCGCCGGTCGTCCCATCCGCATCACCGCCGTCGCCGATCGCAATGTCGAGCGCGCCCGCGGGCTGGTCGGCGCCGATGTGACGGTGACCGACGACGCCTTCAGCCTGGTGAAGGACCCGAACATCGACATCATCGTCGAGCTCATCGGCGGCTATACCACCGCGCTCGAACTGGTGATGATGGCCATCGAGAACGGCAAGCATGTGGTCACCGCCAACAAGGCGCTGCTCGCCGTGCACGGCAACGCCATCTTCGCCGCCGCCCAGAAAAAGGGCGTGATGGTCGCCTTCGAGGCCGCCGTCGCCGGCGGCATCCCCATCATCAAGGCGCTGCGCGAAGGGCTATCCGCCAACCGCATCCAGTGGCTGGCCGGCATCATCAACGGCACCACCAACTTCATCCTCTCCGAGATGCGCGACAAGGGCCTGTCGTTCGAGACGGTACTCAAGGAAGCGCAAAGCCTCGGCTATGCCGAGGCCGATCCGACCTTCGACATCGAAGGCGTCGACGCCGCCCACAAGGCCACCCTGATGGCATCCATCGCCTTCGGCATCCCGGTGCAGTTCGACAAGGCGCACGTCGAAGGCATCACCCGGCTGGACGGCATCGACATCCAGTACGCGGAACAGCTGGGCTATCGCATCAAGTTGCTCGGCATCGCCAAGCGTCAGGCCAACGGCGTCGAATTGCGCGTGCATCCCACCCTGGTGCCGGCCAAACGCCTGATCGCCAATGTCGAAGGCGCCATGAACGCCGTCCTGGTCTGGGGCGACGCCGTCGGCGCCACCCTCTACTACGGCAAGGGCGCGGGCGCGGAGCCGACCGCCAGCGCCGTGATCGCCGACCTGGTCGACGTCACCCGCCTGGCCACCGCCGATCCGCAGAATCGCGTGCCCCACCTCGCCTTCCAGCCGGATCAGCTCTCCGACCTGCCGATCCTGCCCCTGGACGAGGTCGAGACCGCCTGCTACATGCGCATGCGCGCCCTCGACAAACCGGGCGTGCTGGCCGACGTCACCCGCATCCTCGCCGACCTGAACATCTCCATCGACGCCATGATCCAGAAGGAACCGGCGGAAGGCGAGGCCGAAACCGATGTCGTCCTGCTCACCCACGTCGCCCGCGAGAGGGACATCAACGCCGCCATCAGGAACATCGAGGAGCTGGCATCCATCCACGGCAAGGTCACGCGGATTCGCATGGAAGCGTTGAACGGCTGACCACATTCC
>CAZONS010000260.1:0-5367 GCA_964581195.1 uncultured Thiobacillus sp.
CGCCGCATAGTCACTCTATGGGGCAAGAAGCCGGTGAAAAAGGGGCCGTCGCGGTGTTGGGGAAGTTGCATGGTCAGGAATGAGGCGGATGCACCGGTCAGGCTTGACCTCAACAACCCGGTGTTTCAGGAGCACTTGTTGACACTTCAACAGCAGGAACGCCACTCAGTCATGGCCCACGAGGTACTGCGCGCATTGTCACGGGTCGTGCTCCACACGTGTCGATCCCTGAAGGCGAGATCGAACTCCAGACCGCCTGACATCGAACAGATTTCGGCGAGGTGTCGGCCCAGGCAGAGGCTGAGGGAATGCTTCCGTGCCATCCCAAGTGGGAAGGAAGGACCGGCCCCTCGCGACCGGTCCCGGCGCATCGACCTGGAGGTGACTCAGGCCTTGTACTGGCGCGACTTGAAGCTCACCGTGGACTTGTATTCACCGCCGGTGACCTTGCGGATATTGGCCCAGGTGTGCTTGTAGTCGGGGATGACGTTGCGGTCGACCGCCTCGGTCACCACGTCGCCGACCACGCCGTTGAAGTGGCCGAACTGCATGAACACCTGGTTGCGCTTGGCTTCCGGGGTGAGGTAGGCCATGGCGTAGGTGGCGCCGTAGTCGTTGAACAATTCGACGATGTCGCCGTTGGCCACCCCCAGTTCCTTGGCGTCGTCCGGGTTGATCTCCAGCGGCGCCATCGGCCAGCGTTCCTTCATGGTCGGGTTGTACTGGTCGTGGTAGCCGGTCTGCCAGATCTCGTTGACGCGGCCGTTGTTGACCCAGAAGCGGTACTTGTCCTTCTGGCCCTGCACCGGCTTGAACAGGCCCATCCAGGGCGAGGCCTTGAAGTGGGCCAGGCCGTCGTCGGTGCCGAATTTATCCGTGTAGAGCATGTCGGTACCGATCAGCTTGCCGTTCTTCACTTCCTTGATCGGAAGTTGCACGCCGTTGTTGCCGGCTTTTCTGAGTAGCTCGTAAGTCGCGAGGTTCCCTGTCTCGCCGCCCTGGCTGTGGATCTCGCCGCCCACATCCTTGGCGCCCATGAGGCGGAAGCCGTCGTTGAAGGCGTCTTCCTCGGTCCGCCACTCGAAGCCCTTGAAGCGGTCGGCCATCCTGGCGTTGCCCTCGGCGAGGTACAGGGCCTTCAGGGTGTTGGCGATGTCGGCGGAGATGAGGCAGTCCGGCTTGGCGGAACCGGGCGGGTCCATGAAGCGCTCGGACAGACGCATGCGCCGCTCGCCGCTCATCGAGGTCAGGTTCATCTCGCCGGAATGCGCGGCCGGCATCATCAGATGCGCCGCCTCGGCCATCATGGTCGGGTAGAGGTTGATGTGGGTGACGAACAGGCCGCCCTTGTTGGCGATGGCGTCGTAGATCACGTCCACCATCTCGGCTGTGGTGGCGCCGCGGGCCTTGCGCATGGCTTCCTTGACGATGTCGGAACGGCGCATCACCGCTTCGCGGAAGTTCTCCGCGTTGCAGGTGGACTGGAACGGGTTCACCGCCCAGGCGGTGTAGACCATGCCGCGGCCGGCGATGATCTCCTGGTCGTTGTAGAGCTTCTCGCCGGTCGGGTGCGGCGGCCGGGCGTAGCCTTCCTGGTGGCCGCCCATGCGCACGCAACCGGTGCCGCGCCGGCCGCCGACGTTGTGGGTGGCGATGACCAGGTCGAGCAGGCTGGACTGGATGGCGTAGTTGTCGTTGCCCCAGATGATGCCCTTCTCGTAGCCGTGCATGGTGCGCTTGAGCTTGCCGTCGGCCTTGGGCTTGTAGGCCCATTCCGCCGCCTGCTTCAGCTTGTCCACTGAAATGCCGGTGATCTTGGAACACTCGTCCAGGCTCATCTTGTTGGCCTTGGCGGCTTCGTCGAAACCCCTGGTGCGCTTGGCGATGAAGTCGCGGTCGATCCAGCCCTGTTCGATGACATAGGTGAACAGGCCGTTGAACAGGGCCACGTCGGTGCCGGGCAGCAGGTCCAGGTGGATGACCCGGTCCGGCGCGGTCGCCTCGGCGATGGCGATGGAGGCGGTCTTGCGCGGGTCGACGAAGATCACCTTGCCGTCGCCCACCTCCTCGCCGGGGAACCATTCCTTCTTCTTGTCCACAGTGACGCCCTGGATGTTGGGCAGCCAGTGGACCAGGAAGTAGTTGGTCTGGGTCTCGTAGGGGTTGCAGCCGATGGCCATGATGCAGTCGGCCACTTCGGCGTCCTCATAGGAGTTGTTCAGCTCCATGATGCCCATCTCGCGGGTGGCGTGGCACTCGGAGTTGTAGGACGGCCGGTTGTGGATGCGCACCAGCGGCGTTTGCAGCGCGGTGAACATCAGCTTGCCGGCGCCCCAGGTGTTCTCGAAGCCGCCGCCGGCGCCACCGTGGTCGGCGGAGTCGAAGGCCAGTTCGCGCGGGCCCTTGGCGTCCAGCACCTTCTTGGTCACCCCGGCGTAGATCGCCAGGGCCTGTTCCCAGTCGGTCTCCAGCCACTGGTCGCCGGTGTGGATGCGCGGGTGCTTCATGCGCTCGCCGGTCTGGCTGCCGTCGGCATGCATGTAGCTGGCCATGTGCAGGCCGCGCACGGAGCCGCCGCCCTGGTTCACCACGCACTCCTTGTCGGGCACGATGAGGATGTTGTGGCGGCTGCCGTTCCTGTCGGTGACCACGTTCTGCTGGGTGGTCGAGACGATGGTGGAAAACGGCGGCAACTGCTTGCGGAAATCCAGGCCCAGCGCGTTCTGATGCGGCGCCTTGCCGCCTTCCTGGGCCTCGGGCCATTTGTAGACGTGGTAGCCGCAACCGACGATGCAGAAGTGGCAGGTCATGTTGGTCTTCTTCGCGTTGACCGGGGGGAGGACGATACGATCGTTTGCCATGTTGTATGCCTCCTTACAGCACGTTGGCCTGGCGGCCGAAGATGAGGCCGTTGACGGCCACGGCGGCGATCATGTCGGTCTTGGCGTCGTATTCCAGGACGATCTGGGGCAGCTTGGTCGGGGCCTGGCCGCACACCATCTGGCCACCCTTTTCGGCGTCGAAGATGGAGTAGTGGCAGGGACACTTGAAGCAGCGGTCCTTGTCGTCGTAGCTGGTCGGGCAACCCTGGTGGGTACACAGGATGCTGAAGGCGACGATGTCGCCGTCGGGGCCGACGCCGCCGGGGGTGGGCGTGCCCATCTTGATCATCTGGCAGGGGCTGGCGGCGTCCGGATAATTGAACGGCACCGGCTGGTTCACCTTCATGGTCTTCACCCGCGCCACGGTCTTGGTCTTGTAGGGCAGGGTGGCATTGGTGGTTGGGGCGGCTTCGGCGGTGGCCGGGGCCAGCACGGCGACCCCGGCGCCGGCGGCCAGTCCGCCGCCCATCTTGAAGAAGTCCCGGCGGGACACGTTTTGAGTCATGGTTGAATCTCCTCGCAGCATGGGTTTGGGCGCGAAAGCGCCTGCTTTATTACGCGAGAAGCGTGCCAGGGCTGGAGGCCTTGGAAATCAAGGGGTTGGGGGTGGCGGGTGTTACCGGACGGTAATGTGTTGGGGGTGGGTGGGGGTTTTGTTGTTACCGGTTGGTAATGATGGTGGCGCTTGGCTGCTTATCTGTGTTGGAGAGCGATGGTCGAGGGGCGTTTGCTATCGCCGGGTGGCTTCCGTTCAGGCGTGGCGGCTCCGTGGGCATCGAGTGAGTGCTCTAGACCCAGAGCGGAAGTAGCACGATGCAATTGCGGTTGCTCGATTCCGCAGTCCGGTGGCGCCGCGCGACCAACGCTGCGAGTCTCCGCCCTTCAGTCCATCGCCCCCACCTTGAGCAGCCCCGTGTGCGCCGCATCGGCGATCGAGTGGGCGTAGATGCGCGGCCGGGCTTCCGGCCTGGGCGCGAGGATTTCCTCGATGGGCTTACTCATCCTCGTTTCGCCCTTTCTCCAGTGCCATGGCCAGACGCAGCGCCTCGCTCTCGCGTTCAATCTCCGTGCGAAGTTCTTCCTCCGTGGGCAGCACCAGCTTGTAGCGGCTGGCAAACAACTGTTCGCTGCCGTTCAATACGGAGTAACGCACGACCGAGTGGTCCTTGGCCTCGCACAGCAAGATGCCGACCGTCGGGTTATCGCCCTCGTTGCGCTTCAGGTCATCGTACATGCGCACATACATGTCCATCTGGCCGATGTCCTGATGGGTCAGCTCGCCGGTCTTCAGGTCGATCAGTACAAAGCACCTGAGCAGGTAGTTGTAGAACACCAGGTCGATATAAAAATCCTTGCTCTCGGTGCTGATGCGCTGCTGGCGCGCCACGAAGGCAAAACCCTTGCCCAGTTCCAGCAGAAAGGCTTGCAGCTTGTCCATCAAGCCCTGTTCCAGGCCAGACTCCAACAAGCTGCCCGCCCCGGCAAGCCCAAAAATTCCAGCATGACCGGATCGCGGACGAAAGCGCGTGGCGAATGTTCCAGACGCGACAGATTTTCCCGCGCCTCATCCGCCACCGCCGACTTGTCCTGGCTCAACAGCAGACGCTCGTAGTACAGCGTGCCCATCTGCCGCTCCAGCGCGCGGGAACTCCAATTCTGTTCGGCGGACTCGTTCATGTACCACTGGCGCGCGGCCTCGTTATCCACGCGTGTCAGCAAGCGGTAGTGCGTCCAGCTCAATTCGGAACGCACCGCGTCCCAAATTGGAAAACACTGAAAAAAGGCCCGCATGTGGCGCAGGTTGCGCTCATCGAAGCCCTTGCCGAACTCCTGCGTCAGTTGCCCGGCCAACATGGGCAATAGCCGCTTGCCATACTCGGCGCGTGCCTGGCCCCCCTGCTCGAACTCGATAATGTGGCGGCCGATTTCCCAGCAGGTGCGCACCTGAATGCTGTCCACGGCACGCAGCGCCTGGGTGCGCGCCTGGGCGATCAACAGGCGCAGTTGGCCCAGCAAGGGCGCGGCGCTCATGGCCGGGTTCTGGGCGTGGGGTTTGTCGCTGGGATTAGTCATCGGCCACCCCCACCGAGCGGAAATGGCCCGATTCGCCGATCAGCGCCTCCGTCAGGTGCGCATGGGCCCGCAACAGGTCGCTCACCGACCACGGATCGTAGCCGGGCATCTCGTTGTAGGCATTCCAAGCGTTCCGCACCTCCTGAATGTCCTTGGGCGGCCCCCACACCGGATGGGCGCCGCGCTCGTGACATGACCACCGTCGTTCAACTGGTACGGCGGGTTGCCAATAATTACGTCGAACTGCATATCGTCTCCAAACAACCCGGCTACCCGAGTCTTGATGTCGTCGGTGTGAATGAACGCATAGGCGTGGGTTTCCAACCCTTCGCCCCGGTCCAGTGTGCTTTGGCTGGCGCCGCAATAAGTGCATTTGCCATGGGTCCACGTGTGCTCGGTGCGCTCGAACCAG
>CAZONS010000261.1:0-5336 GCA_964581195.1 uncultured Thiobacillus sp.
GTCTTCACGGTAGTGGCGGACCTGCGGACAGTCGTGGGTATGAATGATCAGGCCTTGTTCCTTCTTGATCTGGCCGATGATGGGATCGCCGGGAATCGGTCGGCAGCACTTGCCCAGGCGCACCGCCACGCCCTCGGCGCCGCTGATGGGCATGGGGCCGGCGGAACGACCGGCGGGCGCGTCGGCCTCCTTGGCGAGCAGTTGCCGCGCCACCACGAAGGCGAGGCGTTTGCCCAGGCCGATGTCGGCCAGGGTGTCCTCGCGGTCGCGGCCAAGTTCCTTCTCGACGCGTTCCCATTGCGCGGTGCCCAGACTGTCGGGTTCGCTGCCCAGGGCGCGCGCGGCCTGATCGAGCAGGCGCTGGCCGAGCAGGATGGATTCGTGCCGGTGGGTGTTCTTCAGCGCGCTGCGGATGTGCGCGCGCGCCTTGCCGGTAAGGGCGAAATGCACCCAGGCGGGGTTGGGGCGCGCCGACTCCGAGGTCAGCACTTCGACCCGGTCGCCGTTCTTCAGCGGCGTCGACAGGGGCATGAACTCGCTGTTGATCTTGACGCCGACGCAGTGGTTGCCGACATCGCTGTGCACGCTGTAGGCGAAATCCACCGCCGTGGCCCCGCGCGGCAGGGCGACGATGCGGCCTTTCGGCGTGAACACGTAGACCTCGTCTGGGAACAGGTCGACCTTGATGTGCTCGAGGAATTCCACGGAATCGCGGCTGTCGGCCTGGATGTCGAGCAGGCTTTGCAGCCACTGATTGGTCTGGATCTGCAATTCCGAGACCGCCTCCTCTCCCGCCTTGTACAACCAGTGCGAAGCGACGCCGGCCTCGGCGATGCGGTGCATCTCCTGGGTGCGGATCTGCACTTCGACGGGAGCCCCGAACGGGCCGAACAGCGTGGTATGCAGGGACTGGTAGCCGTTCGGCTTGGGGATGGCGATGTAATCCTTGAACTTGCCCGGGATGGGCTTGTACAGCGCATGCAGGGCGCCCAGGGCGATGTAGCAGGCGCGCGCGTCCTCGACGATGACGCGAAAACCGTAGATGTCGAAGACCTCGGAGAAGGCGAGGTGCTTCTCCTGCATCTTCCGGTAGACACTGTAGAGGTGCTTTTCCCGTCCGTAGATCTGTGCCTGGATCTGGCAGCCGGTGAGCTTGGTTTCGATCGCCTGCTTGATCTTCTCCACCACTTCGCGACGGTTGCCGCGCGCCGCCTTCACCGCCTTTTCGATGACCTTGTGCCGGGTCGGGTGCAGGCGCTCGAAGGCGAGGTCTTCCAGTTCCTGGTAGAGATGGTTGAGCCCGAGGCGGTTGGCGATGGGCGCGTAGATGTCCAGGGTTTCCTGGGCGATGCGGCCTTGCTTGTCCGGACGCATCACGTCCAGGGTGCGCATGTTGTGCAGCCGGTCGGCCAGCTTGATCAGGATGACACGGACATCGCGCGCCATCGCCAGCAGCATCTTGCGGAAGTTCTCCGCCTGCGCCTGGGCCTTGTTTTCAAAGTGGATCTTGTCCAGCTTGGTGACGCCCTCCACCAGACCCGCCACCGGTTTGCCAAAGGATTGGGCGATCTCGGCGGAACTGATGCCGGTATCCTCCACCACGTCATGCAACAGCGCCGCGATCAGGGTCTGCGCATCGAGTTGCCATTCGGCGAGGATTTCCGCCACCGCCAGCGGGTGGGTAATGTAGGGCTTGCCGTCCTGGCGGAACTGGCCGCTATGGGCATGCTCGGCAAAATGATAGGCCTGCTGGAAGGCCGCGATGTCCGCGGCGTGCAGGTAGGCAAGGAAGGCGGGGGCGGCGCCTTCGTTCAGGAGCGGGGGCGGCTGCTCCGCGCGTTCCGTCACGATCATGCGCCTCCGCCCCGCGACTCAGCCGTGTGTTTTTTTCAGGATCTCGACGCCAGTCAGGCCGCCGGCGATTTCACGCAGGGCGAGCACGGCGGGCTTGTCGTTGTCGGCTTCGACGCGGGGCGTGGCGCCGGTCGAGATCTGGCGCGCGCGGTAGGCGGCGGCCAGGGTCATTTCAAAACGATTGGGGATGTTCTTGATGCAGTCGTCGACGGTCACTCGGGCCATGTTGGGTTTTCCTGGGTTGTCTGGTTGCGGATGGGGGGATTCTAACGGAATGCCCGGTCAGTCCTCGCGCGGCCTTGACCGGTGCGGGCAGTCTTTCTTGATGCATTCAACATAGAGATGCAATGCGTGTTCGGCCAGCTTGAAGCCGCGTTCGGCGGCGATGGCGCGCTGGCGTGCCTCGATCTCGGCGTCGTAGAACTCTTCCACGCGGCCACACTGCATGCAGAGCAGATGGTCGTGATGGCCGCCCTGGTTGAGTTCGTAGACGGCCTTGTCATTGTCGAAATGATGCCGGATCAGGATGCCGGCCTGTTCGAACTGGGTGAGCACCCGGTAGACCGTGGCCAGGCCGACATCGATCTGTTCGCCCAGCAACAGACGATAGACATCATCGGCGGTGAGGTGGCGCTGATTGGTGGACTCGAACAGCCCGAGAATCTTCAGGCGCGGGCCGGTCACCTTGAGGCCGCTGTGTTTGAGTTGCTCGGTACTAGCCATCGCGTGGGACTTGGGATGTCGTGAATGGAGGTTGCGCGCTATGATAGCGCGCCTTTTCCCCTTTCCCGCGAAACCCGCGTCGAGCCGATATGCGAGTCATCAAACTTCCCCCGAGCCTGCCTGTCGCCTTGTTGCTGATGGGGTCGCTCGCGGGCTGCGGCGGTTGGTCCAATCCAATCGGTCGGATATCGCCCTACAAGATCGAGATCCAGCAGGGCAACAGCATCAGCCAGGACATGCTGGCCAGGCTGAAGCCGGGTATGACGCCCTCCCAGGTTCGCTTCGTGCTGGGTACGCCGCTGCTGGTCGACCCGTTCCGCGACAACCGCTGGGATTATGTCTATCGCCTGCAACAAGGCGACAAGCTGCTCGAGCAGCGTCGGGTCACCATCGTGTTCGAGAACGACCGATTGAAGGCGATCGAGGGCGATATCGTGGCCGCCGCGAAGGCGGGCGCGCAAGGAGCGAAGCCATGATCCGCGTCGTGATCGCGGGCGTGTCCGGGCGCATGGGGCATGCCCTGCTTGAAGCCGTCGCGGCGGCGCCGGATCTGGTGTTGCACGCCGCGCTCGATCGCCCAGGCGCGTCCGTCCTCGGCCGCGATGCCGGGGAGCTGATCGGTACGCCCCTGGGCGTGGCGGTCAGTCATGATGTGGCCGCGGCGCTCGCCGGCGCCGATGTGTTGATCGACTTCACGCGTCCGGAGGCGACACTGCACCACCTCGCGCTGTGCCGCGTGGCGGGCGTTGCCGCGGTGATCGGCACCACCGGCTTCGACGCGGCGGGCAAGACGGCGATCGCCGAGGCCGCGCGGGACATCCCCGTGGTGTTCGCGCCCAACATGAGCGTGGGCGTCAATCTGGCGCTCAAGTTGCTGGACATGGCCGCGCGCGTGCTCGACGAGGGCTTCGACATCGAGATCATCGAGGCGCACCATCGCCACAAGGTCGATGCGCCCTCCGGTACCGCGCTGGCACTGGGCGAGGCGGTCGCGAAGGCGCTCGGGCGCGATCTCGGGGATTGCGCGGTCTATGGGCGCGAGGGCGTGACCGGCGAACGCGATCCCTCCACCATCGGCTTCGCCACCGTGCGCGGTGGCGATATCGTCGGCGACCATACCGTGCTGTTCGCGGGCACGGGCGAACGTCTGGAAATCACCCACAAGGCGAGCAGTCGAATGACGTTCGCGCTGGGTGCCCTGCGTGCCGCGCGGCATGTCCGCGCGCATGCTCATGGCTTGTTCGACATGCAGGATGTACTGGGTCTGAGATAGCTCCTTGATGTCCGGTTCACGATAGACAGGGAAGGTTGAATGCGGTTGTACGGCTTGTGCCTACTGATGATCGTCACGCTGCAGGCCGCGGCGGTGGAGGTCATCGTCAATCGCAACGTGGCCGGCACCACCCTGGCGCAGTCGACCGCGCGGGCATTTTTCGGGATGCGGCTGAGCCGCTGGCCGGATGGCCGTCCGGTCCAGGTGTTCGTGTTGCCGGATGCGCATCCGGCGCATGCGGCGCTGTGCAAGGAACAGCTCAATCTCTATCCGTATCAGTTGCGCCAGTCCTGGGACCGGTTGGTCTACTCGGGCATGGCGCAGGCACCCATCGAAGTGGCCAGCGAGGAAGAAATGATCAGCCGGGTGGCAACGACCCCCGGCGCCCTGGGATATGTCAGGAAGGTGAAAAGCAATGATCCGGTCAAAGTGCTCAGAATCGAATAAGTGGGTCCTGTTCCTCGCGGGCATGCTGGCGCTGCCGCCGGCGGGGGCCATGGAACTGGGCGCTGGAATCCAGGCGCACGGTTTCCTCAGCCAGTCGCTGGCCCATACCAGCGACAACAACCTGGGGGGCGGGAGTGATGACGGCGTGGCGACCGGCCTGCGTGAAATCGGCGCCAATGTGTCGTGGCGCCCGAGCGCGGACTGGCTGCTTTCCGGGCAGGTGCTGTCCCGCCTGGCGGGGAAATCGGATTCGGGCGACGTTCGCCTGGACTATGGTTTCGTCGATCGCAATCTGCTGGCCGATGGCGAGACCGCCGTCGGCCTGCGGCTGGGCAAGATCAAGAACCCCTATGGCTTTTACAACACCACGCGCGACGTGGCGCACACCCGTCCCGGCATCATCATGCCGCAGTCCGTCTACCTTGACCGGGTCCGCAACTTCTTTCTGGCCGCTCCCGGGGTCGCGGTCTATGGCAATCATGCCACGGGCAGCCTGGATCTGAACTGGACGCTGGGGGCGATGCGGTTCGATGCGGACAGCGAGGACATCGAAGGCCTGTTCCTGACCCGGACCACGCCAGGCCGCTTCAAATCGAAGAATTCCTGGCTGGGGCAAGCCATGAGCGAGTGGGACGGTGGGCTCTGGCGCCTGGGGCTCACCCTGGGCGAGGTGAAGATGCAGTATCAGTCCGCGCCGCCGCCCACGCCCGACTTCGGCCCGGGGCATACCAGCACCCGGCCGATGGTGCTGTCGCTGGAGCACAACGCGGAGCATCTCAGCCTGACGGCGGAATACTCCGAGGTGAGGGTGAGGGGCCAGGGCTACGGTCTGCCGGTCATCGATGACAGCAACACCACCATGTCCTGGTATCTGCAGGCGACCTACCGACTGTCCCCGGACTGGCGCATCTACCTGCGTCGTGACGAAATCTATCTGGACAAGCATGACAAGGAAGGCCGGCAGGGGGCGCTGGCCTCCAACGGGCAGGTGCCGCCGCACGCCTTCTACGCCAAGGACTGGACCCTCGGCGCCCGCTAC
>CAZONS010000262.1:0-5316 GCA_964581195.1 uncultured Thiobacillus sp.
GGCGTTCTCCGCCGGCAGGCCGAAGGCGTCCCAGCCCATCGGCTGCAGCACGTTGTAGCCCTTCATGCGGTGGTAGCGCGCCAGCACGTCGCCGATGGTGTAGTTGCGCACATGGCCCATGTGCAGCTTGCCCGAGGGATAGGGGAACATCGACAGACAGTAGTACTTGGGCCTGGCCGAGTCTTCCGTGGCGCGGAAGATCCGTTTGTCTTCCCAATGCTGCTGTGCTTCCGGTTCGATGAGATCCGGGCGGTAATGAGCGTCCATCTGAGGGTCGTATGTGCTTGAAGGAGCGCGGATTATAGCCGCCCCGACGGCCCCCTCGGGTGACAGCCCTTCGTCGCGGCGTATATACTCCCGCGCCCTGCCGGGTTGTTCCCGAGGGCTGAAAAGTGAAAAGTCAAATGTGTGGACGAGACCGCCGTGGACACATTTCACCTTTCCCGTTTCATCGTTCACGTTTCTTTTTTTTGGGGGAGCACCCATGTCCAAGAAGCATCCCGTCGTCGTCGTCACCGGCTCGTCCGGCGCCGGCACCACCACCGTCAAGCGCGCGTTCGAACACATCTTCACGCGCGAGAAGCTCACTGCCGCCGTGATCGAAGGCGACAGCTTCCACAGCCTGGGCCGCGCCGAGTTCAAGGAAGCCATGAAGAAGGCGGAAGCCGAGGGCAACCACAGCTTCAGCCACTTCGGCCCGGAAGCCAACGACTTCGCCGGCCTGGAGAACCTGTTCAAGACCTACGGCGAAACCGGCGGCGGCAAGCGCCGTTACTACATCCACAGCGATGAAGAGGCCGCCGAGCACAACGCCAAGCTGGGCACCAGCCTGAAACCGGGTGAATTCACGCCCTGGCAGGACCTGCCCGGCGGTACCGACATCCTGTTCTACGAAGGTCTGCACGGCCTGGTGAAGACCGACAAGGTGAACATGCCCCAGCACGTCGACCTCGGCGTCGGCGTGGTGCCCGTGGTCAACCTCGAGTGGATCCAGAAGATCCACCGCGACGCGGCCGAGCGCGGCTATTCCGCCGAGGTCATCGTCGACACCATCCTGCGCCGGATGCCGGATTACGTGAACTACATCACCCCGCAGTTCTCGCAGACCGACGTGAACTTCCAGCGCGTGCCCCTGGTGGACACCTCCAACCCCTTCATCGCCCGCGACATCCCCACCCCGGACGAGAGTCTGGTGGTGGTGCGTTTCCGCAACCCCAAGGGCGTGGATTTCCCCTACTTCCTCAACATGATCCCCGGCTCCTTCATGTCGCGCCCCAACAACCTGGTGGTGCCCGGCGGCAAGATGGGCTTCGCGATGGAAGTCATCCTCGGCCCGATCATCGAGCGCATGGTGGAAGCCAGCCGCAAGGGCTGATCCCGCTCCGTGCCGAGAAAGCCGGGTGTTTACCCGGCTTTTTTCTTTTTCGCGTTGGCGTAACCTACGCGCGTTTTCATCGCATCGACAGGATGCCCGCCATGACGAGCCCCTGGAAAGACAGCATCTACCTGCAACGCGAGCAACTCGCCCTGTTCCTGCAAGAGCCGCTCGCGCGCCTCGCCACCCAATGCGCGCCGGCCTGGGGGGATCGCGAGCGCCTCAACAGCGTCCTGCTGGCGGGGTTTCCCGGCATCCCCCATTGCACCTTCGTCTATTGTCTGGGTTTCGATGGCATCCAGAACTGCGACAACGTCGGTGCCGCCCCGGACGATGACGCCGGCGCTCCCGCCCTGATTCCCGGTCACTTCGGACGCGACCGCTCGCAACGCCCCTACATGAACGAGGCGGTACCGGCCTGGGGCTTCCTGCTCTCGGATGCCTACATCAGCCTGCTCAAGCGGCGCCCCTCGCTCACCGCCCTGCAGATCGTGCGCAACAGTGAAGGCGCGGCCCTGGGTTACCTCGGCGCCGACTTCGACCTGCGCAACCTGCCCGCGACCCCCGTGCTCTACGAGGAGTCCGGGCACTGGCGGCAGATCAAGGGCGACCCTTCGATCCGGGGCGCGGTGTTCTTGCAGTGCCGCACCGACAGCCCGATGGATCTGAACATGGACAAGGGGCTGTCCATCCTCGAGGAACTGCTGACCCATCGCGGCGTCTTCCAGTGCCAGATCCACTTCTCCAGCAGCCAGGCGACCATCTGGACGGTGATGGACCCCTACCGCTATCGCATCCTCGATCAGGACGCCCTCGGCGACCCGGATATCTGCCTGGTCTACCCGCTGCAGGACTACCCGCCCGACGCCCTGATCCCGGAAGCGGACATCGGACGCATCCTCGCCAATCTACGTTCATTGCGCATGGCCGACGAGAACATCTACCTGCGCATGTCCTCGATCAACATCTTCAACGGCATGGTCAGCCTGACCTTCTCCTGCGACGGCACCCACTACCTGCGTTACGACGCATTTCTCGGCAGCAGCAGCCCGTTCGAGTTCGTGGGGGGGTGATGCTCCGCTGGCTGCCGCTCCTCCTGTGTCCCGCCCTCGTCCAGGCGGCCGCGCCGCTTGACGCCGTGCCGCACCTGGACGGCCGGGGCCAGGCCGCGTATCGCGACTTCCTCGCGGCGGAACCGGCGCGCGCCTTCGCCATCGCCCCGGGCGGCGCCTATGCCTGGGTCGCGGGGGCGGCGAGCGACGATATGGCGGAATCGCGGGCGCTGGACGACTGTCGCCGCCAGGGCGAGCAACCCTGTGTGCTGTATGCGGTCAACGAACAGCGGGTATTCGACGGCAAACGCTGGCCGACCTTATGGGCGCCCTATCCCGACGCGGCGGCCAGCGCCCGCGCCACGGTCGGCACGAAACGGGGCATGCGGTTTCCCGATCTCGCCCTGCGCGACGCGGCCGGCAAACCACGGCGGCTGCGCGACTTCCAGGGCCGCGTGCTGCTGCTGCACTTCTGGGGTTCCTGGTGTCCGCATTGCCGCGCCGAGATGCCGGGCCTGCAACGCCTGGCCAGGCAACTGCGCAAGGAAAGGATCGCCTTCGCCCTGGTTCAGGTGCGCGAGGACGCGACCACCGCGCGCAACTGGCTGAAGCGGGAGAATATCTCGCTGCCGCTGTATGACGGTGGCGCGCGCGGCGCCTCGGATACCGCGCTGCCGCTGGCGGGGGGCGGCCTGCTGGCGGATCGGGACATCGCCCGCGCCTTTCCCTCCACCTATGTGCTTGGCCGTCATGGCGTGGTGCTGTTCTCCCACACCGGACCGATCGCGGACTGGTCGCAATACGCGGATTTCCTCAGGCACGCGGCGAGGCCGTAACGCCTTGATGCCGGCAAGGACGCCGGCGCCACGCACTCAGTGCCCCACATCCTCCCAGCCGGTGATCATGGCCTTGATGTGCGAGGTCGGGGTATGGCCGGCGGTGGCCAGATACACATGGGCGATGAAGAAGATCAGGATCATGAACGCGCCCAGGGTATGGAAGAACGCCACCCATTCCAGCGAGAGATACGCATCCAGCCCCCAGGCCGTCCACTGGTCGTAAAACAGGTAGAACCAGCCGGTGAACCAGATCAGCGGCGACATGCCCAGCCAGAAACCCAGGTAGGCCAGTCTCTGCAGCGGGTTGTGCTTCTTCAGCACCGTCTGTTTGAACGGGTGCGGGGCGTGGGTGAAGATGCCGGTGAGGTAGTACTTGAACATCGCCCCGGTCTTGTCCAGGGTCGGGATGTATTGCTTCCATTCCCCCGTGGTGAAGTGCCAGAACACCGCGAACACCCAGAGCGTCACCAGCGACCACGCGGCCGTGGTGTGGGTATTCACGGCCGACTCGAAGCCGAACAGGGTGTAGCTGCCATGCACTTCGAAGCCGGTGAGCATCAGGGTGATGATCAACGCCGCCTGCGCCCAGTGCCAGAAGCGCTCGAAGCGTTTGAAGACGTAGATGCGCTCGGGTGCGTTCGCGTTCATTTTCTTGCTCCTTTGCGGGCGGCATAGACACGGCCGGCGCCGTGCGCGACGACCCCGAGCAGGGCCAGGCCGGCGAAACTCCAGCCCAGGGTGTCGAGCAGCGGGTTGCCGTGACGGCCGGGCAGGTAGATGCCGGCCACCTTGTCCAGACGTCCCGGCGGGGCATGACACTGCTTGCAGGCCAGGGCGTCCTCCTTGGGGGCGACCATGTGGGTGATGGGCCAGGACATCTCGGTACTGACGAAGGCGTACTTGCCGCTGTACTCGGCGCCGATCTCATTCATGCCGAAGCGGATGGCCTTCTCCCAGTCGAAATTCGACCAGAGCGCGCTGTCGTCCTTGCCATAGGTATGGAACACCAGCAACTGGTTGCTGCCGACGTCGTAGGGCTGCTTGCCGACGAAACGCTTGATCGGCCAGATCTTCGACTTGCCGTCGTCCGGGGCGCCGTTGAAATGGTTGATCTCGATGACCTTGTTCGGGTCCAGCTTGGTCTCGCGCAGGGTGTAATCGACCTTGCCGTTGAACCAGATGTACTCCGGGACGACATTGGACTCGTAACGGAAGTCGCCCTTCTTGCTGTCGTAGGCATCGTGTCCGGCCGAGTCCTTGATCTTGAACGGCTTGCCGGCCTTGTCCAGCTTGCCGGCGGTGGACCAGTCCCAGCTCATCTTGGTCGGCTGCGCGCGCGCGAACTCGGGAACGTGGCAGGTCTGGCAGGCCAGTTTCGCGGTGTGGGCGTTCAGACGCGCGGCCCTGTCGCCCCGGTGCGGCTTGCCGCCATGGCAGGCCTGGCAGGTGGCCGGATTGGAATCCTTCTTGCCACGCATGTGGCCGCCTTCCGGCTCCACCGTGGTCACCGCGTAGCGACTGCCGGGAACTTCGTGGCCGGCGGTCTTGTGGCATTCGCCGCAGGTGAAGTTGAGCCCGTCCTTGGCCATGTGCACGTCCAGATACTTGCCTGGATTCTTCAGCGAGCTATCCAGGTCACCGTGCTTCACGGCGTCACCGCCGCCGCCGTAGAAGTGGCAGGAACCGCAGGTGGCGCGGCTGCTCTTGCCGACGCCCTGGGCCACGGCCCGCAGGTCGGGCGCCTTGACGATCTTGCCGGAGCCGGGCGGAAACTCCACATCCTTGTAGGTGGGATGCCCCGCGAGGCCGGGCAGCTTGCGGTAGGTGCCGGTGGTGTCGTGACAGGCCAGACAATCCACATTGCTCTCGGAGGTGAAATCGTAGTTCTGATCCTCCCAGCCATAACCCACGTGGCAGGCGGTGCAGAAGGCGTAGTTCGACGGCACGGCGGTACAGAAATTGTTGATGACGTTTTTCTTGCCCAGGCGCTGCCGGGTGTCGGGGTTCAGGAACTCCCAGGTCCAGGGCTTGGTCCTGTGCACCTGCTTGG
>CAZONS010000263.1:0-5300 GCA_964581195.1 uncultured Thiobacillus sp.
TGCGACGAATTCCAGGGCTGGCTGTTCAGCCCGGCCCTGCCACATGAAACCTGCGGCAGAATGCTGTCCAACCCGCTTTTCGAGAACACGCTGAAAATGGCTTAGCGCCGAAATCGCGCCCTCGCCATGCGTACCCGGAACCACGGCCGGACCAGGACATGACTTCCCCCATCAATCCACCCCACATTTTGCTGCTCGACGGCGACCCGGAGTCCGCGGGGCGGCTGCGACAGCTGCTCGATGCCGGCGGCCTCGACCACGAACTGACGGCGGTGGCCACGGCGGCGGCGGCATCGGCTGCGCTGCGCGAGGGCGATCATGACCTGATCATCCTCGATGCCCTGCAGCCGGGACTGGACAGCCTTGCCCTCTGGCGCGTGACCCGCGCCAGTTGTCCGGACATCCCGGTGCTGGTGTTCTCGGACACGCTGACCGAGGAAGCCATCGTTCGTGTACTGTCGGAAGACCTGTGCGAATTTGTCGCAAAACGCCATGCCGGCAGGCTGCTACCGCTGTTGCGCCGGCTGCTACGCGGCATCGAGATTAAATCCAGCAGGGGAATCCTCTCCGCCGAGGCGCGGGCGCCGCACCGGCGCGCCATGGAGGCCCTCCCAGTCAGCGTCGTCATCGCGGATGCCACCGCGCCGGACCTGCCTCTGGTCTACGTCAATCCGGCCTTCGAAGAGATCACCGGTTACCGCCGCGAGGAGGCGCTGGGCCGCAACTGCCGCTTCCTGCAGGGGCCGGATCGCGACCAGCCCGGCCTGAATGACATCCGCGCGGCCTTGCGCGAAGGGCGGGAAGCCCGGGCGCTGCTGCAAAATTACCGCAAGGACGGCGCCCCGTTCTGGAACCAGCTGGCGATCACACCGGTGCGCGACGACGGCGGCACCCTGACCCATTTCATCGGCATCATGGAGGACGTCACCCAGCGCAAGCAGGACGAGTCGGTGCTGGAACGCTACGAGTTCATGGTCAACGCCGTCGGCGAAATGATGTGTGTGGTCGATCGCGACCATCGCTACGAAGCTGTCAACGACCAATGGTGCGTCGTGGTCAGACGCCGGCGGGATGCGCTGATCGGCATGCACCTGGCCGAGATCTGGGGTGACGCGGCCTATACGGAAATGATTGCGCCGTGTGTCGACCAATGTTTCAAGAACGGTTATCCGGTCTCCGCCAATGTCAGCCTCGAACTGACGAACGGTGGACCACGTGCCTGTACCGCCGCCTTTTATCCCTATCACGCCACCAGCGGTGAAGTGGCGCATGTCGTGCTGGTGATCCGCGACGTGACCGAACAGATGCGCGCGAAAGCCGCCCTCCAGGCCAGCGAGGCTCGACTGCGCTCGGTGCTGGAAAGCGTGGCGGATGGCATTGTCGTCATCGACGAGCGGGGCAACATCGAAACCTTCAATCCCGCCGCCGAGCGGATCTTCGGCCATGTCGCCGAAGCGGTGCTGGGGCGCAATGTCAGCGTACTCATGTCCCCATCCATGCGCGATGCCCACGATGGCTACCTGCGCCACTACCTGGAAACCGGGCAGTCCCGGATCATCGGCGTCGGACGCGAGGTGACCGGCCAGCGCAAGGATGGCGCCACCTTCCCCATGGATCTGGCGGTCAGTCCGATGCATGTCGGCGACCAGCGCTACTTCACCGGCATCATCCGCGACATCACTGAACGCAAGCGTAACGAGCGGGAGATGATGCGGGCGCTGAAGGCGGCCGAATCGGCGAGCTTGGCGAAGAGCGAGTTCCTTTCAAGCATGAGTCACGAGCTACGCACGCCGATGAATGCCATACTGGGCTTTGCCCAGTTGCTGGAGATGGACCCAGGCCTGGCTGCTGAACAGGCAGACAATGCGCGGGAAATCCTCGGGGCCGCCCGCCATCTGCTGGGCTTGATCAATGAAGTGCTGGAACTTTCTCGCATCGAATCCGGCCACATGGCGCTGAGCATGGAGTCCCTGGACCTGAAGCAACTGGTCGAGGAGTGCGCCACATTGCTGGCGTCTGCTGCGGCACAGCATGGGATCGAGGTCCAGAAACCAACGGCGGCCTGCCCGGATCGCTGGGTCTGGGCGGACCGGCTACGTCTGAAACAGGTCCTGATCAACCTGCTCAGCAATGCCATCAAGTACAACCAGGCTGGTGGCCGTGTCCGGATCGAGTGCGAGACCACATTGCCGCATCGCGTTCGCCTGCGGGTGATCGACACCGGCCCGGGTATCGCACTGGAAAGGCAGGGCAAGCTGTTCACCCCGTTCGACCGGCTCGGGCGGGAAACCGGGCCGATCGAAGGCAGTGGTATCGGCCTGGTGATCACCCGCCGCCTGGTAGAGATGATGTACGGGGAGATCGGCTTTGACAGCCAGCCGGGCCAGGGCAGCACCTTCTGGGTGGAACTGGCCGAGTCAGCCCCCATGCGGGAGCCCGCGCCACGGGACAAACCCTCCGCGGTTGCGGATGTCCAGGACACGCCCGGCACGCCTGCGCGGAAAACGCTGCTCTACATCGAGAACAATGCCGCCAACCTGCGCTTGATGCGGCAATTCCTGGCATCGCGTCGCGATCTCCACCTGATCGGCTGCGCCGATGCCCTGCAGGGACTGGCGCTCGCCCGTAGCGAACAGCCCGACCTGATCCTGCTGGACATCAACCTTCCCGGCATGAGCGGTTACGACATCCTCAAGAAATTGCGCGCGGATGCCGATACTCGGGCGACTCCAGTGCTGGCGGTCAGTGCCGATGCCATGCCCACCGCGATCGAGCGGGAGTTGGGAGTGGGTTTTCAGGCATACCTGACCAAACCCCTGGATCTGGATCATCTGCTGGCTGAAATCGACCGGGCGCTACTGGGCGCGACACCGGCAAGAGAGAGGTAGGCATGTCGACACATGACGCGGGGAAGGTGGCCGCCCCGGGAGCGGCGATGGCGCCGGCGTTCCCATCATTCCGGGATCTGGTGGAATCCAGCGGCCAGGGGCTCGCCCGCCTCGACCTGAACGGCCATTTCAGCTACATGAACCCGGCCTTGCTGCGAATGCTGGGACTCGCCCCGGCAACAACCCGTTATCCCGCGATCGACACCCTGGTCGATCAGTCGACTCTGGCGGAGGCCCTGGCGGCGACGAACTGGTCTGGCGAAACCCAGATCACGGGCCATGACGGACGACGCACGCCGGTCTTGCTGGATCTCCACGCGATCCGGGATGCGGGTGAAACCCCGGTCGCCTTCGCGCTTGCGCTCACCGACCTCAGCCAGCAGAAGCGCCGTGAACAACCCCTGCTCGACAATGAGTTGAGCTACCGGGTGCTGGCGGACAACATCCCGCAGCGGGTGTTCTACAAGGATGAACACGCCCGCTATGTAACCGTGAACCGGCGCTATGCAATGGATCTCGGGATCCGCCCGGAGGACATCGCAGGCCGTGACGACCATGACTTCTTTCCCGCTGCCCTGGCCAACAAATACCGCGCGGACGACCGCCGGATCATGACCACCGGGCAGGCAGAGGAATTTGACGAGACCTACCTCCGCAATGGCGAGGAGGTGGCCATCCATATCGTCAAGACGCCGGTCAGGGACGAACACGGCCGGATCATCGGCATTTGCGGCACTTTCTGGGACGTCAGCGAACAGCGGCTGCTGGAAAATGCACTCCGCCGCAGCGAGGAGGTTCGCACCCAGGCGGAATCCATCGCCAATGTCGGCTCCTGGGACTGGGACATCATGACCGGCGAGCTGAGCTGGACTCACGAGGTCTATCGGATATTCGGCGAGACACCGCATGCCGGGGGGGTCACCTACCGCGACTTCCTCCAGGCCATCCACCCGGAGGACAGGGACAAGGTCACCGCGGCGGTCAACACCAGCCTGGCCGATGCCAGGATCAGCTACAACATCGAGCACCGGGTACTACAACCGAACGGCGAAGTGCGGGTCGTGCATGAGCGCGGCAGGGTCTACCGGGATGCCGCCGGGTCGCCCATCCGCATGATCGGCACGGTGCACGACATCACCGAACGCAAACGGGTAGAACTCGAACTGCTCCGCAACCGGGATCGACTGGAGGACTTGGTGCGGGCGCGCACCGGCGAACTGGAGTTGGAGAGCCGCCGCAACGCGATCATCGTCAATGCCGCCATGGACGGCTTCTTCAGCGCCGACCTGAACGGTCGCCTGCTCGACTGCAACGAACACTATTGCCGCATGCTCGGGTACGACCGTGAGGAAATGCTGCGCCTGTCCATACAGGACATCGAGGCGAATGCGAAGCCGGAGGTATTGGACGAGCACATGCGGCTTGTCCTCGCCCAGGGCCAGGAGCGCTTCGATGGCCGTCATCGCCGCAAGGATGGCAGTTACCTCGACGTGGAAGTGAGCGCGACCCTGGCCGAGGTCGGCGGTGAATCGCTGTTATTCGCCTTCGTCAGCGACATCAGCCGCCACAAGCAGGCCAAGGAAGCCTTGCGTGAGAGCGAGGCACGGCTGCGAATGGCCCTGGACGCAGCCTGCCTGACCTCATTCGACTGGGACATCGTGCGCAATGAAATCCACCGCCACTCGTCCAACGAACCCTCCCTGCCCTGTTCCGGGGACAGCGCCCGCATCCGTTTCGAGGACATGCTCGAATGCGTGCACCCGGATGATCGCGATCACTTCCACGACACCATCCTGGCCGCGCTGGAACGGGATGATGGGCACTACGAGAACGCGTTCCGCATCCGCCACCCCGATGGCCGGATAACCTGGCTGCACGAACATGGCCGCGTGGAACGCGACGCGGCCGGACGCCCGCTGCGTCTGATCGGCCTGTCCCAGGACATCACCTCGCGCAAGGAGAACGAATCCGCGATCATCCGTGCCCGCGACGACGCTGAACGCGCCAACCAGGCCAAGTCGGATTTCCTCTCGCGCATGAGTCACGAGTTGCGCACCCCGCTCAACGCGATCCTGGGCTTTGGCCAATTGCTGGAGCGGGATGCCGCATCGCCGCTATCACCCATGCAGCGGGAAAACGTGCGGGAAATCCTGCACGGTGGCCATCATCTGCTGGACATGATCAACGAAATCCTCGACCTGGCACGCATCGAATCCGGCCGTTTCACAGTCAGCAGCGAGCCGGTGGTGATCGCCCCCCTGTTGCGGGAATGCCTGGCGCTGGTGGCGCCGATGGCGGAGTCACGCGGCATCCGTCTGCTCGAGTCGGCCTGCCCCACCGGCGCCTGCGCGCTGGCCGACCGCACCCGGCTCAAGCAGATTCTGCTCAACCTGTTCTCCAACGCCGTGAAAT
>CAZONS010000264.1:0-5297 GCA_964581195.1 uncultured Thiobacillus sp.
CCCCGCCGTTCCGGAGGTGATCGGCGAACGCGGACGCATCCTTGTCATGCCGGCGTACCGGGGGCGGCAAAACGGGGGGCGGCGGGCTGGCTTCCGATGCGTCATGACCGAACAGATCCAGATAGGCCTGATTCCAGTCGACGACACGACCCGCCATGTCGACCTGGACGAAAGCATCGCGCATGGCATCGCGCAGCTGCCCGTAGCGGGCCTCGCTCGCGCGCAACGCCCGCTCCAGTCGTTCCACACGGGCGCGCGCCGGCTCGCTCATGCGCGTGGCCTGACGCCAGCCAGCGCGCGAACCGGTAGCGGACACGCCTCCCGGCAGGGTGGCTCGGCGCGGGTCGCGGCGGCCCTCATGCGGCGACCCGCGGCGCGGCTGGCCTTAAGGTCGCGGCGATATCGAAAAAGGACTCCCGGTTCGCCGCGAACGCCGCGACCACGTCGGGATCGAACTGGCTGCCACTGTTCCGCTGGATGAGTTCCCCCGCTTCCGCGCAATCCATCGCCTCCTTGTAGACCCGCCGAGTGGTCAGCGCATCGAAGACGTCGGCCACGGCCATCAGTCGGGCCGGCAGGGGAATGGCCTCTCCGGCCAGACCATCGGGGTAACCGCCGCCGTCCCAACGCTCATGATGATGGGTGGCGATGAGCGCGCCGACTTCGAGAACCGCGATGGCTCCGCGACGGTCTTCCAGGTCTGGGTTGGCCGATCGCGCCCGCGCCTTGGTGATCGCGTGACGGATCGCCTCGCCGCCGATGCGGCTATGTCCCTTGATGATTTCGAACTCTTCACGCGTGAGCTTGCCCGGCTTCAGCAGGATCTGGTCAGGAATGCCGATCTTGCCGATGTCGTGCAGGGGCGCGGCCTTGACGATATTCACCAGATCGTGCTCGCCCAACTGCCCGGCGAAACGCGCATCCCCGCTCAAATGCCTCGCCAGTGTCTCGACATAGGCCTGGGTCCGCTGGATGTGGTCGCCGGTGTCGCTGTCGCGAGTCTCCACCAGTTCCGCGATCACGGCGAGGCTGACGTCCTGCAGCAACAGGTTCTCGCCGACCCGGCGCGCCACCTCCGACTCCAGCCAGGCGTTCTGCGCGTTCAGGCGATCACGCGCCTGCTTGAGTTCGAGGTGCGCGCGCACCCGGGCCAGCACGATCGCCGGCGAAATCGGCTTGGCGATGTAATCCACCGCGCCAAGGGAGAAGCCGCGCTCCTCGTTGACCTCGTCATCCAGGGTCGTCACGAAGATCACCGGGATGTCGCGGGTCGCGGGCGCTTGCCGCAGCCCTTGCAGCACGCCATAGCCATCGAGGCCCGGCATGATCACGTCGAGCAGGATCAGATCCGGTCGGGGTGTGCTCGATGCCACGCGCAGGGCATGGCCGCCGGAGTGGGCCGCCCGCACCTGGAAGTGGGGCTGCAGAAACTGCGCCAGCAAGGCGAGATTCGCCGGCTCGTCGTCAACTATCAGGATCGTCGGTTTTCCCATGGGACTACTCTGCGGCTGTCCTCCCGTCGTGGCTTGACCACGAGGACATTGTGTTGTGAGGCATTCACCGCAAGGGTAACGACGGGCCGCGGAAAATCTTGAAAGGCAATGGATATATGTCATTCGGCCAATATCGTGCGCGATCGCGCCCGGCGCGGCGCGAGATCGCATCACTTTCCTGGAGGGGCTTGACCGCCCCTGTAGAATGGCGTCTTCCCACATTGCAGACCCTCCCCATGTCCGATTCCCTCACCGGCCTGCTGGCCGCCGCGCTCGACGCGCGCGCCGAGTTGTTGCCCCGCCTGCACACCGAGCGGACCGACGCCTACCGCGTGTTCCACGGCAGCGTGGAAGGGGTGCCCGGCCTGACGGTGGACCGTTACGGCGATCTGCTGCTGGTGCAGAGCTTTCACAACAGCCTGGAGGCGGCCGAACTGGCCGCGCTGGAGACGTTCTACCAACGCGCCCTGCCCGGCCTGGTCGCGATCTACAACGACCGCGGCCAGCCCCATTCGCGCATCAGCAATCCGCTCACTCCCGAGCAGAAGATCGCGGCGCATCTGCCGCGCCAGGTCAGCGAGATGGGCGTGCATTACCGCATCCAGGCCCGCCACGAAGGCCAGGACCCCTGGCTGTTTCTCGACCTGCGCGCCGGTCGCCGCTGGCTGATGCGGGAAGCGGCGGGCAAGTCGTTGCTCAACCTGTTCGCCTATACCTGTGGCGCCGGCATCGCCGCCGCCAAGGCAGGCGCGCGTCTGGTGATGAACGTCGACTTCGCCGAATCGGGCCTGCGCGTGGCCAAGGAGAGCATCGGCCTCAACGAACTGGCCACACGGCCACGCCTGATCCTGAGCGATGTCTTTCCCGCGCTGCGCCAGTTCAGCGGCCTGGGCCAGCCGAAGATGGTGCGCGGCAAGCGCCTGCCCGCGTTTCCGCAACTGGAGGCGCGCCAGTTCGACCTCGTATTCCTCGACCCGCCGCGCTATGCGAAAAGCCCGTTCGGCGTCGTCGACCTGGTCAACGACTATCCCGCCCTGTTCAAGCCGGCGCTGCTGACCACGGCCGAAGGCGGCACCCTGATCTGCTGCAACAATGTCGCGGAAGTGGACCGGGAGGCTTGGCTCGATCAACTCCGCCGCAGCGCCGTCAAGGCCGGTCGTACGATCCGCGAGACGGAATGGATCCTGCCGGAAGCGGACTTCCCCAGCAGCGACGGCAACCCGCCCCTGAAAATCGTGGCCCTGCGGGTTTGATCGGACCTTTCGCCGCGTGCGGACCAGCGAATCAGGACAGCCTATTTCATGAACAACGAACCGGAATCCACGCCCGAAACCAGCGCCCCCGCCTGGTGGCAGAACTGGAAGATCATGCTGCCGCTGTGCCTCGCGCTCGCCGGCCTGGCCTGGCTCGGCCTCTTTCTTGGCGTTGACAGGCGGGTGATCGCCGGCGCCGTCTTCGTCGTCGGTCTGCTGTCGAATGCCTTCGCCTGGCTGCTGGGCGTCATCGCCTTGGTGCCATTGGTCGGCCCCTTGATCGTCAAGGTGCTGTCCATCGGCTTCATCTGGCTGTTGAACGCGGTCGGCTACCTGGTGTCATTCATCGCCATCCGCCGCGGCTACAGCCAGGATGTCCTGACCTATCGGGGCCTGACCGTCGCGCTCATCGTCGGCATCGTGATCGGCTATGTCCTGGGCAAGCTGGTTTAGCATGCCACGGTCTCCCACGCGCGAAAGGCGCCCATGAAAATCCCGAAACGACTGCAACCCCTGCTCGAGGACGGGCTGATCGACGATGTGATCCGCCAACTCATGAGCGGCAAGGAAGCGATGGTCTTCGTCGTCCGCAGTGGAGACGAGGTGCGATGCGCCAAGGTGTACAAGGAAGCGAACAAGCGCGGTTTCCGCCAGAGCGTCGATTACACCGAGAACCGCAAGGTCAAGAACAGCCGCCAGGCCCGCGCCATGGCCAAGGGCACCCGCTATGGCCGCGAGGCGCAGGAAGAAGCCTGGCAGAGCGCCGAGGTCGATGCCCTCTATCGCCTGGCCCGTGCCGGCGTACGGGTGCCGAAGCCCCACAACTTCCATGCCGGCGTCCTCCTGATGGAACTGGTCTGCGACGAGCACGGCAATGCCGCGCCGCGCCTGAACGACATGGAATTCACCCCCGAACAGGCGCGGACCCATTTCCACAGCCTGCTGCGCCAGGTGGTGCTGATGCTTTGCGCCGGCGTGATCCACGGCGACCTCTCCGAATACAACATCCTGGTCGGCGCCGACGGGCCGGTGATCATCGACCTGCCACAGGCGGTGGATGCCGCCGGCAACAACCACGCCCAGGCCATGCTGGAACGAGATGTCGGTAACCTGACCGCCTACTTCGGCCGTTTCGCCCCGGAACTGCTGAGCACGCGTTACGGCAAGGAAATCTGGTTCTTGTACGAACACGGCGACCTGCGCCCGGATGTGCCGCTCAGCGGCCAGTTCGCGGAAAGCGGCAAACCGGTGGATCTGCAAGGCGTGATGCGAGAGATCGACGACGCCATCGCCGAGGAGGCGGCCCGGCAACTGCGACTGCGGGAAAGTCTCTGACAGGGAACCGGGCGAGAAGGATGCCTCCACGTGGGAAGCCGTGGCCACGGCGGAGCGGAATGACCTGCACGCCATCGATCGGCTTTAACTCGCTGAAAAACAAGGCTATGCTTGGAACCGGAAGTACGGTGGAAAGTGGTATCTGACCCGCCGACTCGATGCTCGAAGCAAGGAGATTCACCATGGACATGCCCAATATTTCATCATCCTCGCAGGCACTGGCCAGCTACGCAGCGCAACTGCAGGCGGTACAGTCGAAAAGCCAGGATCAGGGCGCCCCCACCCGCGACCGGGTCGACACTACCCAGCCCTCCACCGACCGCGTCACCCTGAGCGCGCAATCCGCCCGCACCCCCAACGGCAGCGGCGAAGCGCAGGCGAATCGCGCCAGCGAGACCGACCGCGCCAGCGCCACCCAGGCGGTGGAACGCAAACAACTCAGCAGCCCGGAAGAAACGCGCTCGGCCGCGAGCAAGTCGGTCACCCAGGCGCTCGAAGCCTACGTGCAGACCTCGCTGATCTGAATCGCCCCCCACCATGGAAATCGGCGCCCTCTCCTCCACTCTGGCAACCGGTTACACCCCACGGGTGGCGCAACCGGAAACCGTGGACCGGCAGCGGCAGGCCGCGCGGGATAACACCGAGGTGACGCGCAGACAGGATCGAACCGTCAGCAACGCGGCGGAGGCCGCGAACAATGCCGCCGAGGCGCGCCGCAAGGAAACGCGTGAAGCGCGTGATACCCAGGCGGTGAAGGACCCCATCCCTGTCGCGGATCCACGCGTCCAGTTCAAGGACTCGGACGGCACGCGGGTCATGGAGGTCTATGACAGCAAGAACATCCTGATCTATCAGGTTCCGCCGAAAGGCGCGCTCACCCTGATCCACAACCAGGAAAACAAGGCTGACACGCAGGTCGAAACCTCCGCCTGAACCACGCCCCGTTCCTGCATTCGCACCACCTGTTCCGCCGGATATCGGACGCGGCCCCGGGCGGGATGTCCCGCTCGCGCGGCGGCGAAGAGCGATCCGGCTTGGCGACGACCTCGGGCGGCGGCGGCAACGCTACTGTCATCCGCCGCTCCGAAAACCGCGAACCGGCGAATACACAGTGGGTATCGAAAAGCAGGAATCAGCGGCCAAACACCCGGTTCCCTAGCAAGCCTGTCGGACTTTGGTCGTCGATAGCGAAAATCGGCCCCGGCGAGCCCATTTT
>CAZONS010000265.1:0-5292 GCA_964581195.1 uncultured Thiobacillus sp.
CCATGTACATCATCACCGGCGGCGCCGGCCTCATCGGCAGCAACATGGTCAAGGCGCTCAACCAGCGCGGCATCACGGACATCCTGGTGGTCGACGACCTCAAGGAAGGCATCAAGTTCAGGAATCTGGCCGATTGCGACATCGTCGATTACGTCGACCGGCTCGACTTCATCAAGCGCCTGCAGGCGGGCTGGGACTTCGGCAAGGTCGAGGGTGTGGTCCATGAGGGCGCCTGCTCCGCCACCACCGAGTGGGACGGCGAGTTCATCATGAAGAACAACTTCGAGTACACCAAGACGCTGCTGCACTGGTGCCAGGTGATGGAAGCGCCGTTCATCTATGCATCTTCCGCCTCGGTCTACGGCATGGGCCCGGTGTTCAAGGAAGCACGCGAACACGAACGGCCGCTGAACATGTACGCCTACTCCAAGTTCCAGTTCGACCAATACCTGCGCCACCACCAGCACGCGCTCACCAGCCAGGTCTGCGGCCTGCGCTACTTCAATGTCTATGGCCCGCGCGAACAGCACAAGGGCAGCATGGCCAGCGTGGCCTTCCACTTCCACAACCAGATCCTCAAGGAAGGCAGGGTCAAGCTGTTCGAGGGCACCGACGGCTACGGCAACGGCGAGCAACTGCGCGACTTCATCCATGTCGACGACGCCGTCGCGGTGAAACTCTGGTTGCTCGACCACCCCGGCGTCTCCGGCATCTTCAACGTCGGCACCGGCCGCGCCCAGAGCTTCAACGATGTCGCGCGGGCGGTGATCCAGTATCACGGTCGCGGCGAGATCGAATACGTGCCTTTCCCCGATCACCTCAAGGGCCGTTACCAGAGCTACACCCAGGCCGACATCGGCAACCTCCGTCAGGCCGGCTACACCGCCGAGTTCATGACGGTGGAAGAGGGCGTGCCCAAGTACCTGGCCTGGCTGGAACAGAATCCGGGTTGATCCGGACGTTACGGGAATGCCCACGATCCTGCTTCTGCTCGGCTGGCGTCTGTTCTTCTTCGCCAACGAGGGCAATGAGCCCATCCGTGTGCATTGCCGGAACGGCGACAAGGAATGCAAATACTGGCTCAATCCGGAGTCCTTCGATATACGGGCAGCCATGTCGTTCAACATGTCGGCGAAGGACACGCGGCAAATTCGCAAGATCATCTTCGAGCACTTCGACTACATCGTCGAGCAGTGGCAGGAATTCCAACGGAGACGCTGAGCATGCGGGTCTATCACCAAGTCACCAACGTCAGAATTGAAAACGGCAAACTCCGCATGGATGTCGATGGGCAGGCAGCGCAACAACCGTTGCGTGACATTTCCACCCGCCTGGCCCAAGCCTCCATGATCGAGCTCGAACATTTCGAGATTTCCCCCTCCGGCTATGGTATCCACTGGCCGCTGATCGACGAAGATGTTTCGATCGATGGCTTGCTCGGTATCGAGCACAGACCAGAGCAGTGGAAAAAGACCGCATAGAACAGCCACTGTGTCTTCGCCCAAGTATTCCATCCTGATCGTCGGCCCCTCCTGGGTGGGCGACATGCTGATGGCGCAAAGCCTGTTCAAGGCCCTGGCCGCGCGCGAAGTTGGCATTGAAGCAGGACTCGAACTGGACGTGCTCGCCCCGGTCTGGTCGCACGGCATCCTCGCGCGCATGCCGGAAGTCCGGCGGGCGCTGGTCGCGCCCTTCACACACGGCAGTTTCGGTTTGAAGGAACGTTGGCGCCTCGGTCGCGAACTGGCGCGTGAAGGCTACGACCAGGCCATCATCCTGCCCAACTCCTGGAAATCCGCCCTGGTGCCCTTCTTCGCCGGTATCCCGCTGCGTACCGGCTATCTCGGCGAATTCCGCCACGGCCTGCTCAACGACAAACGGCGCCTGGACAAGCTGGCGATGCCGAGGCTGGTGGAACGCTACAGCGCCCTGGCCGCCCCGGCCGGCACCCTGCCGCCCCCTCCGCAGCCCCGGCTCAGCATCGATCCGGAAGTCCAAGCGGCCAGTCTGGCCAGACTGGGCCTGGCGCTGGACAAGCCCGTCCTCGCCCTCTGCCCCGGCGCCGAATTCGGCCCCGCCAAACGCTGGCCGGAAGCGCACTACGCGGCGGTGGCACGCGCCAGATTGGAAGACGGATGGCAGGTCTGGCTGTTCGGCTCGGCCAAGGACAAACCGGTGACCGAGACGATCAACACGCTCGCGGGCGCTGCCTGCGCCAACCTCGCCGGCCAGACCACCCTGGAAGAAACCGTCGACCTCCTCGCCTGCGCCGACGCCGTGGTCAGCAACGACTCCGGCCTCATGCACATCGCCGCCGCCGTCGATGTGCCGCTGGTCGCCGTCTACGGTTCCACCGACCCCGGCTACACGCCGCCTTACTCCGACAAGGCGAAAGTGGTTCGCCTCGGCCTGGAATGCAGCCCCTGTTTCAAGCGGGAGTGCCCGCTCGGGCATCTGGATTGCTTGAACAAGTTGGGGCCTGAAAAGGTGCTTGGGGTGTTGCCGGAATGAATCGGATGAGCATCTCTGCCTGCTGGCCTCGATTCCGTTGCAGGTCTTGCTAAACTCGCCGCATGCGCCTCACATCAGATCAATGCCACCTCATACTCGCCACCGTACGCCGACATATTTCCGGCTCGCATCGCGTATTGCTTTATGGTTCGAGACTTGACGATCAGGCAAGAGGCGGTGATGTAGATCTCCTGATAGAAAGTGATACCGCCGTGCCGATTTTGCAGCGGGCACGCATCAAGAACGAACTGGAAGATCGGCTGCACCTGCCCATCGACCTGATTGCCATTCGGCCCGGCCACGCTGCCTCGCCATTCCAAGCCATCGCACTGGCTCAAGCGGTCCCACTCGATTCGTCCCGACATGGCCACTGATCCGTCCTTGCTCCAGGCGGAACGCCGATACCTCGCCAATCTGCTGGAAGCAGTACAGCGCTGCGTGCATTTTCTCGACGCGTCTGAGCGCAAGTTACCTTGCCCGCTTGAACCCAATCTGCTTAAACAGCGAAAAACCGACCCGGAATTGTTCGAACCCCTGGCCGCTGTCAACGAGCGATTCGCCAAGCTGCAAGACACTATGGGCGCTGCCATGCGCCATTCACTTCTGCTGGCTGGCGAGCGCACTGATTCCTTCCTGAAAGTTCTGGCATTTTTTGTGAAAGCGGGAGTAGTGGAAAGCACAGAGGCTTGGCAGACCTGCCGTACAGCGCGAAACCTGGCCGCGCATGACTATGAAATCGACTACGCGATCATCGCCGAGCACTACAACACCTTGCGTGAGTTGACCCCCATGCTCTACGACACTTCGGCGAAGCTGCTCGATTACTGTGCCGAGAACCTGGGCATCGTGCCTGCGGATGGAGAATTGCAGCAACTTTTTCGCGATGTCTGTGCGCGACGTTTGGCGCCCTGATGCAAACACCAGCCGATTCCTACAGGCAGAGAATGGATTGATGAAGCCTTCCCTGGCGCTAGCAGAAAAACGCGATATTGTGCGTGAAATGGCGGGACGTTTCCGCGCCGCCAACGTTCGCGTGTTCGGCTCGGTGCTGCATGGTGATGATGCTGACGACAGCGACCTGGATCTTCTTGTCGATCCTCTTCCGGGTGCCACGCTATTCGACCTGGGGGGGCTTCAAGTTGAACTCGAAGCGCTTCTGGGTGTTCCCGTCGATCTACTCACCCCGGGTGACCTGCCGGAAAAATTTCGCGCGCGTGTCCTTGCCGAAGCACGTCCGGTATGAGTGAGAACCGGCTTCCCGATTATTTGGATCACATGCTTGATGCCGCAGGGCAGGTCTGTGCCTACCTCGAAGGTATGGACAAGAAAGCATTTCTTGATGACAAACGGACGCAACAAGCGGTCATTCTGAACATCGTCATACTCGGTGAGGCAGCAACCAAACTGCTCAAGGACTACGAGCCCTTTCTCGATCAGCATCCGGATGTGCCATGGCGCAGTATGAAAGGCATGCGCAACCGTATTGCACACGGCTATTTCGATATCAACCTTGACGTGGTCTGGGATACGGCACAAACGGCATTGCCCGAATTGCTGCTGCGGCTGCCGGCTATCCGCGAAGCGGCCGAGAATGAACCTGGGATATGAAACCTCGCCTCTCCGTCATCCTCATCACCAAGAACGAAGCTTCGCGCCTGGCGGTGACCCTCGAAGCGGTCACGTTCGCCGACGAGATCGTCGTCCTCGATTCCGGCAGCACCGATGCTACGGTCGAGGTGGCTCGGCGCTACACCGACAAGGTTCACGTCAGTCCGGACTGGCCCGGCTTCGGGCCGCAGAAGAACCGCGCGCTCGATCTCGCCACGGGCGACTGGGTCCTGTCGCTCGACGCCGACGAGCGGGTCACGCCGGAGCTGGCGGCCGAAATCCAGGCCGCGATCGCCACGCCCGAGTACGACATGTACGAACTGCCGCGTCTATCCAGTTTCTGCGGCCGCTCAATGCATCACTCCGGCTGGTGGCCAGACCATGTGCCGCGCCTGTTCCGCCGCGGCAGTGCCCGTTTCAGCGACGACCTGGTGCACGAGCGTCTGGTGTTCCAGGGCGCGTCCGGCCGCCTGAAGGCGCCGCTGCTGCATGAGAGCTTCCGCACCCTGGATGAGTTGCTGGCCAAGGTGAACCACTATTCCAGCGCCGGCGCCGAGCAGGCCCTGGCACGGGGGAAACGCGGCGGCCTGGGCAAGGCGGTGGGCCATGGCCTCTGGGCGTTCTTGCGTACCTATCTGCTGCGCGCCGGTTTCCTCGATGGTCGCGAAGGCTTCATGCTGGCCGTCTCCAGCGCCGAGGCGGTGTATTACCGCTATGCGAAGCTGATGTACCTGCGGGAACAGGGGTCGGATCGCCGCTGAACGGCCCTTCCTCCCCCGCTTTCCGATTCGACCCCGTACACTCGACCCATGTCCTCCTTTCTGCTTTTCTGCAAGTCCTACGCCGGCGACCTCAGGCGTGTCGAGCGCCTCTGGCGCAGTGTGGAACGCTTCAACCGCGACCGGATTCCCTTGCATATCAGCGTGCCCGCCTCGGACCGGGCCCTCTTCGAAGCCGCGCTCGGCCATCCGGATGGCTTGGTCTGGGCAAGCGACGAGGACATCGTGCGCGCCAATCCGCGCGCGGACCTCGCCGATTACCGGTCCTGGGACGGGCGCCAGTCGCAGCAGGTGGTGAAGAGCGAATTCTGGCGCCATGCCGGCTGCGACAGTTACCTGTGCCTGGATTCGGAAAGCGAATTCATCCGTGATTTCCGCCTCGCCGATTTTCTCG
>CAZONS010000266.1:0-5291 GCA_964581195.1 uncultured Thiobacillus sp.
AGATCGGCCGCGAGATTCACACCACGCCGCGCGCGCACGGCATGGATTTCGAGGCCTTGACCCTGGACACCGCCGATGGCGAACGCCTGGACGCCTGGTTCGTGCCGGCGCCGCCGGCGCGCGGCGTGGTGCTGTTCCTGCATGGCAACGCCGGCAACATGGCCCAGCGCATGGACAGCATCGCCATGTTCCATCGCCTCGGCTATGGCGTGCTGATCTTCGATTACCGGGGTTACGGACGCAGCAGCGGCAAGCCTTCCGAAGCGGGCCTGTACCGCGACGCCGAGACCGTCTGGGCGTATCTCACCGGGCAACGCGGCATCGCGCCCGGGCGCATCGTCCTGTTCGGCGAATCCCTGGGCGGCGCCGTGGCGGCCCATCTGGCGGCGCGACAACCGCCGCGCGAGCAGCCCGGGGCGCTGGTGCTGGCCTCGGTGTTCACCTCGGTGCCGGATCTCGCCGCCGATCTCTACCCCTGGCTGCCGGCGCGCTGGCTGGCGCGTCTGCGTTACGACACCGCCGAGGCGCTGGCGCGAATCCACGCGCCGGTGCTGGTCGCGCACAGCCCGGACGATGAGATCGTGCCGTATCGCCACGGAGAACAGTTGTTCCACGCGGCGCCCAGGCCCAAGGTCTTTCTGCGTCTGGCGGGCGGCCACAACGAGGGCTTCATCTTCATGCGCCCGGAGTGGGTCGAGGCGCTGGCCGGCTTCCTGCGCGAGTACGTCGAGCGCTGATACCGGGGAGGGGGCATCCACCACCTTCGGCTTCCTGGCGCGCGCTTCAGGGCAGGTTCCGGGGGGGGCGATGTCACTTCGAGATGCCCTTTCTCCGTTCACCAGTCAGGGGTCTCCACGGTGGCGGGCGGTGGCGGCTCGGGCAACCAGGCGCCGCTGGCGCCATAGCCCGCGGCGGCGGCCAGTAGCAGGGCAACGGTCAGGGCCAGCGCCCCCCCGCCACGCGCCGCTTCGCCCTCGCCGGCATGCCAGCCGGTGATCATCGGCTTGATCAGGTCGTTCTTTTTGATCCGTGCGTAGTAGGCGATCGCCCCGAGATGAAGCGCGACCAGCCCATACAGGCCGTTCGCCGCCAGATGGTGCAGGCCGCTCAGCCGGTTGCTCACGTCCCTGTCGACCAGTGCGTGGAGCGGGCCGTGGAAAGCGATGTCGTCGTTGGCGAACAGGCCGGTCACCGCCTGAAAGCCAATCAGCCCGAGCATGGCAAGGATCGAGAGCGCGCCCAGCGGATTGTGTCCCGGCTGACGCCACTCCCCGCGCAGAAAGGCCCTTGCCCTGGCCGGCGTCGGGAAAAACCGGGCGAAGCGGGCATGGGTCGAGCCCAACACGCCCCAGGCCAGACGAAAGGCGATCAGGCCGACGATGAGGATGCCGATGCGGCCATGCCAGACGATCAGATTGCCTCCCAGCTGGCCGCTGACGATGGCGGCAACGATGGCCAGCGCGAGCAGCCAGTGGAACAGACGGGTGGGGAGGTCCCAAAGACGAAAGCGTGTGCCCTTCATGTTGTTTTCTCGTGTCATCACTCGGCATGCGGACGGCGCCAGGCGCCTGTCGGCGAAACCGTTCAGACAGGCGCCGGCGCGCCTTACTTCTTGATTTTGAAGTCGGTATGGCAGCCCTTGCAGGTGGCGCCGAGCTTGCCGAACTGCTCCTTCACGGCCGCGACATCGCCGCCGGCGGCGATCCTGGCCATTTCGTTGGCTTCCTTGTTGAACGCCATGGCGGCCTTGCCCACGCCTTCCCTGTTGGTGAAGAGCTCCGGCCTGACCCGCGTGTCCTCCCAGCCCTTGCCCTTGTCGGTGCCGGGCAGATAGAGGGCGCCCATGCCGGAATTGGCGATGGCCTGAATGACGTTGGCGGCCTTCACCACATCATCCTTGTTGTAGGCGCCTTCGACATTCATCTTGATGCGGGCCATGCTCCAGGACATGGTGGCATAGGCCGACTGACGAAACTTGATGGCGTCCTCCGGCTTGATCTGGGCGGAGGCGATTCCGGAAAGCGAGAGCGAGAGCAGGGCAAGCAGAACCTTGTGTTTCATGGGCATTCTCCATGGTGATGGTTGGGGGAGCGCGACGCCTGTCGGCGGCTGGCTGTGCCGGGTTGAAAAGGCACGGCCCGGGCGCCTTTCGATTCTTACGGAAATTCGGGCAATATCGGGCGAAAATCTTTCGCGTGGGGGCGCCGCCGGATACGGAACTTATGTTGATGATCATGATTCAAGTCATACGAACGCATGGCCCTGATGAACGAAGTGATTTGCTGTGCGCGGCATCCCTCCCGCGACTTGCCCGCACCCGCGTGGCGGAGGGAGGACCGATTCGGCGACCGTGTTCGAGCGGCGCTGGCGTAAACCATCCTCGACAGGAGATAGACATGAGCCCCACCCCCCCCGGTAGTTCAAAAACGCGCCATCTCGGCGTCCGTCTCGCGGTCGGTTTCGTCGGACTGCTGCTGCTGGCGCTGATCGTCATGCTGGGGCAGGTTGCGCTGAAGCAGTCCGCCACCCATCAGGCGCTTGAGACTCAGGAGACCCTGCGCGAGGACGCCGGCCCCACCGCTGTCACGGAATGACTGGAGCGCGCGCGGCTTCGCCCATCAGCCGCCGTCTGGCGCCCTGGCTGGCGCTGACCGGCCTGGCGCTGCTCGCCTTTCTGGTGCTGCGGCCGTTCTTCGCGCCGCTGGCCTGGGCGGCGGTGCTGACCTATGCCTCCTGGCCCCTGTCCGAGCGCATCCGCGCGCGCTGCCATGGCCGCGACACGCTCGCCGCCAGCCTGAGCACCGCGCTGGCGGCGCTGACCCTGTTCGCGCCTCTGTTGTGGTTCGGCTGGCTGGCGCAACAGGAAGTGGCGGGGTTCTACGCGGGCTTGCGCGCGTTCGTGACGCAGCCGCCGGAAGTGCCCGCCTTCCTCCTCGGCCTGCCGGGGCTGGGAGACTGGCTGGCGCAGGAACGGGCGCATCTTCTCGCCGATCCGCAGGGGGTGATCAGCGCGATCAAGGTCTGGATCGGGGCGCACCTCGGCGAGGCGGCGTCCCTGGTGGGCGGCGTCGGAAAGAACCTGGTCAAGCTGATCCTGGTGTTGGTCAGCCTGTTCTTCTTCTATCGCGACGGCGCCCGCATGGCGCGCGAGTTGCGCCATGTCCTGGCGCGTTTCATCGGGCCGCGCACCCATGACTACCTCGCCGCCGTCGCCATCACCACCCGCGCCGTGGTCTACGGCATCCTCCTCACCGCCCTGGTGCAGGGCGCGGTCGCCGGCCTCGGCTATTGGGTGGCGGGGCTGGCCTCGCCGGTGACGCTGGGGGTGTTGACCGCGTTGTGCGCCCTGATTCCCTTCGCCACCCCCCTGGCCTGGGGAGGGGCCGGCGCCTGGCTGCTGCTCCAGGGGGAGACCGCGGCCGCGATCGGCGTCTGGTTGTGGGGCGGGGCGGTGGTGAGCCAGATCGACAACGTGGTGCGCCCGATCTTCATCAGCAGCGTCGGCGCCATTCCCTTCCTGCTGGTGCTGTTCGGGGTGCTGGGCGGCCTGCTCGCCTTCGGTCTGGTCGGGTTGTTCATCGGCCCCATCGTTCTGGCCGTGGCCTGGGCGGTGTGGCGCGAATGGGCGGCGCACCTGGACGATGAGCCAGGCGCCGCGCTGGATCAGTCATGACCGCGGCCATGCACCATCCGGCGCCGCTGTTCCACCCCGGTTCGGACGCCGCCGGCCACGCGGCGGAAACGATTCATAACCCGTTGCAAGGCGTGATGCCATGAAATCGATCCAGACCCTCCTCATCGCCACCGATTTCTCCACCCCCGCCAAGCGCGCGGAGGAACGCGCCGCCCTCCTGGCGGCGGAGCACGATGCCAGACTGATCCTCCTGCATTGCCTCCCCGGGCGGGCGCTGCAGCGTCTGCGCGAACATCTGATCCCGGGTCATGCCGGCGCCGAGGCGAGCCTGCTGGAGCACTATCGCGCCGCCTTGCAACGCCTGGCGGAGGATCTGGCCGGCCGCTGGCGGATCGAGGTGACGCCGCGCCTGGTGGCGGGGCAGGCGCACCGCGAGATCTGTCGCGCCGCCGGCGAGTTCGCGGCGGATCTGCTGGTGGTGGGGGCCCGGGGAGAGCATCCGGCCATCGCTTTTTTCCTGGGCTCCACCGCCGAGCGGGTGGTGCGGGAATCGCCCGTGCCGGTGCTGTTGGTCCGGAACGAGGCGCGCGAGCCCTATGCGCGGGTGCTGGCCGCCCTCGATCTCAGCCCGCACGCGGCGAAGGTGGTGGAGGTCGCCCGTGTCGTCGCGCCGACGGCCTTGCTCACCCTCGGCCATGCCTTCGCGGTGCCATTCGAGGGCAAGCTGCACTTCGCCGGCGCCAGCCAGGAGGATATCGACCGCTACCGGCGGGAGGAACGCGAACATGCGCTGGCCACCCTGCGGGCACTGGCCGATACGGGCGCGGATCAAGCCGATATCCGGGTCGAACACGGCACACCCGATGTCGTCCTGCTCCAAATGCTGGAGGCCGTCTCGGCGGATCTGGTGGTGACCGGCAAGCATGGCGGCTCGGAAATGGTCGATCTGCTGTTGGGCAGCGTGACCAAGCATCTGCTGCGGGAGGCCGGCGGTGACGTGCTGGTGTCGCCGCCGTTGCCGGAGCGCGGGGCATGAGGCGGCGACGCGGCACGCGCGATACGGAGGCTCGCCGATGATGCCGGCCGTCGCCAGCGGCGATCTGCTCGCCCTGCTCGCCGCCGTGCCCCTGGCGGCGCTGGGGGGCGAGGCCTTCCTCAAGGGCGTGATCGGGATTTCGGTCTGGCTGCGCCTGCCCAAATTGCTGGTGGCCACCACGCTGGCCGCCTTCGCCACCTCCAGCCCGGAATTGACCGTGTCGAGCATGGCGGCCCTGGCCGGCAAGCCGGAGATCGGGCTGGGCGACGCGCTCGGCAGCAATGTGGTGAATATCGGTCTGATCCTGGGGCTGGCCTTGATGTTCGGCCCGCTGGCCGCTCGTCTGAGCGAGATCCGGCGTGATTTCGCGCTGGCGCTGGCGGTGCCCATCCTGACCCTGCTGCTGCTGATCGATGGCGTGCTCTCGCGCCTGGAGGGCGGCGTGTTGCTGACGCTGTTCACCCTCTGGCTGATCCTGGCGGCCCGCCAGGCCATGCGCCACCGCCGCGCCAGCGTGGTGGTCGCCGCGGTGGGCGAGCCGCCCGTGCGGGCCTGGCTGTTCGCGCTCGCGGGTCTGGCCTGCCTGATATTCGCCGGGCGCCTGTTCGTGGATGGCGCGGG
>CAZONS010000267.1:0-5274 GCA_964581195.1 uncultured Thiobacillus sp.
GGCGGCAGATAGACCCACCAGCCCAGGCGTTTTTCCAGCTGGATTTCATACTGGGCATCCGTGATACCGGCGCCACGCAGCAGGCCCTCGATTTCGCCGAGCAGTTTCTGGTCCAACCCGGGCCAGCTGACACAACGGTCGCGCGGCGGCGACACCGTGGCCTCCGGCGGCTTCGCCGTCGCGAGCGCCTCCTCGCTGACGGCGATCGTCGTCGCGGGTGTCTGGGCAGGCTCGGTATCGGCCTGCTCGACGCGGCCGAGCAGGCGCACCTTGTCGGCATTGAAATCCACCAATGCGGCAGGCTGGCCACGCACCTGTTCCAGGCTCAGGCCGGCAACCAGCATCACCCCATTCAGTACCAGCAGGAGACCGATCAGACGTCCCATTCTCTATCCTTGGCAATCCAGAGCAAACCTTCCATGACCAGATCCTCCACTTCCAGGATGGGCGGCGGCAACAGCCCATCCAGGCAGGCGCGTGCCCCGCCACTGAGCAGAATCGTAACCGAGCCGACGTGCGCCCTGGCAAGGCGCTCCCGGAGTCCCAGGATCACACCCGCCTGGGCCAGCGCGATGCCGCTGGCAACCGCGGCCCCCGTGTCGACGGGAAAAAGCGCGGGCCTGCCCTCAATCTCGCGGACACCCGCCGTTCCCCGCAACAAGGCCTCACGCATGAGATCGGGCCCCGGAGCGATGGCACCGCCGAGGAAGTCGCCGCTGTCGGTCAGCGCGTCGACCGTCAGCGCCGTCCCCACGCTCACCACCACGCAAGCGCCCAGGTCACGGCGTCTCGCCGCCACCAGCGCGGCATAGCGATCCGCGCCCAGCGACTCGGGGGGCCGGTAAGCGTTGCGCACCCCATGCGCCTCGGCCCGGGAGGTCAGCCAGTCCAGCCGCTCCACCCGAGCTGACAACCATTGCGCCAGCGCGTCACGGGTCGCCACGCCCGCCACACAACACAGCAGGGCCTGGCGTAGCGGATAGGCCGCCAGGTCCGAGCAGAGGCCATCCAGCGCCGCAGTCGGACAGACACCGCGCGCCAGCCAGCGGCCGTCCTGGCGTACACCCCATTTGATCCGGCTGTTGCCGGCATCCAGCAGCAGGATCATGCGCTGCCCCGCACGCTCACCTCGCCGGAATGGAAACGCTGTACCCCAGCCGCCGTGCCCAGCAGGAAGGCCCCGCCATCGTCCACTCCCAGAGCCAGTCCATCGACCTGCCGCCCCGGGCCGGTCAACACATGCACGGGCCGGTTCTGATGGGCATGCAATGCCTCCCACTCGCCGCGAAATGGCGCAAAGCCGACGGAATCGAAGCGCGCAAGATCCTTGCTCAGACGCGACACCATTTCCTGCAACAGGTGATTGCGTTCGATCGACGCGACGGGCAGATGCTCGGAAAGATCGGTGACCGGCTGTTCGATCTGGTCCCGCAGCGCGTCCGCGCCCAGGACATTGACCCCGACGCCGATGATGGCTGCGCTCGGCCCCAGCATGTCACCGGCGAGTTCGATCAGCACGCCGGCCAGTTTGGCATCCTCGACGAGGATGTCGTTGGGCCATTTCACGCTCGCGCGCGCCAGCCCAAGGTCGCGCAGCATCCGAGTCAGAGACGCCCCCACCACCAGGGACAGGCCGGACAATTCGCTGGCCGGCCGGTTGAAGCGCCAGAGCAGGGAAAAGGTCAGCCCCCCCCCGAGTCCCGCCAGCCAGGTACGCCCGCGTCGCCCGCGCCCCTTGCCCTGCCACTCCGAGACCACCAGCGTCTTGTGCGGTTCACCGGCATGCGCCAGAGCCATGAGATGCGCATTGGTCGAGTCGAGCGCGCGCAGGGCATGGGTGCGCACCCCGAGCGACGCCAGGGGGCCGGCGAAGCGTTCGGCATCCAGCCAGGAGACCGGCAACGCCAGCCGATAACCGCGCCCGCGCACGGCCTGAATTCGCAGCCCCAGCGATGCGGCCTCGCGCACGGCGTTGTGCACGGAGGCGCGTGAAATCCGCAATCGTGTGGCGAGTTGCTCGCCGGATCGGAATTCCTGGTGGGAAAGCTGCCTCAGGACATCCAGCAGGAGGGGCGTCATGGGCAGGACAACGAGTAAAGGGGGGCCATGAAACGCATCATCGCAGGCAATCCATCACAAGCCAATTGCGCCGGCAACGCAGCGCGCCAACACCACACCGCGACGGCGTGTCCGCGCCTGTGGCGCGCGGGGTTGGCGCGGTGAAGGCGAATCGCGGGTCCGGCCCCTGCCCAATGCTCAGCAACAGGTGAAACGCCACGCCCCCATCTGCAACCTCAACGTTGCCAGCAATCCGCGACCGTCCCCGTGCCGGACTCGGTCTGGGTGCCCTGCTGGTTGAGCGTCAACGTGCCGCATTCCGCATCACTACCGACCGGCACCGCCTGCACGGTATAGGCCGTGGCGCTAGGCGCGGCAGTGAAGGAAATGTTGTAGCGGGCGGTGCCCTCCCGGGGAGACTGGGTCACCGGCGTATCGGTCTGCCCGATCGCGGTACCCGCCGGATTGACGTTATAGGCCCCCGTCGCCGTGTAATTGCGTTCCATCCATCCGGCCACTTCCAGCAAGGCGGTCTTGGCGTCCGCTCGCTGCGCGCGAACCACATAATCCTGATAGGAGCTCACCGCCACCGCGGTCAGGATGCCCACGATCATGATCGCCACCAGCAACTCGATCAAAGTAAAACCCTTGCTCATTCGCGCCACCTCTTGATTATCGACAACCGCACTACGCGTCCCGGGATGGAGATGCATCGGCCAGACCGGCGATCCCCCGCGCGACGGAATGTATAACAAGAACCGTCCCCCTGTCGCACCCTAAGCCGCCGGAGCTGCCCCGCCTCCCCCGAACGGGGGAGTGGGAAGCCGCTCAGTTCAAAAGCTCATACCAGGAGACGCGCCCGGATGACTCGCCCACGTTGACGACCGCGCGCATGTCCTTGCCTGAACTGGCATGGGTGCCGAGATTGGTGGGCGAATAAATGCCGATCTTGGTCGCACCCGCGCCGGTGGCGAAGGTCGTCCCGCCGATCGCCGCGCCCACCTTGACGCCAGCGGAGATGGAATCGCTGTTGTTAACAAGGCCATCCTGGTTGATGTCGAAAATCGGAAACCGGTCTTCCATGTAGCCATAGGCCGCATTCATCCCCATGAGCCAGCCGTCGCCGCCGTATTGGCAGGGATCCAGCTGAGGCACCCCGTCGACTTCCCTGACCACGGTCTTGCCGCCCTCCACGATGTAATCGGGCGCCGGGTAGAAGGTGTTGAACAAGACCACGCCGTTGATCACGTTGATCTTGCCGGTCAGGCGCTCACCGGAAACCGGCATGTCCCAGTACCAGCCAAGATGCCGCCTGGAATCCGCCGCGGTGTCCTGGGTATTCGGACAGCCCGCCAGGGTACCCGCGGTACAGTACCTGGGCTGCGGCTTGGCGCCGGAAGCCTGGGCGCGCAGGCCGGGCGTGTCGGAGTTGTAGGTCTGCTTGAAGAGCGCCGATCGGGTCAGGGAGGACAGCCCGCGATCCCAGACCGAATAGAAGGATTGCACATCGGTATTGGTGCGATCCGAGTTCTCGATGTACTTGCCCGTGCCAGCCAGCACCAGGCGTCCGGTCTGGATGATGGGGCTGCCGTCCGCGGCCGTCTCCCGGACCGTATGCGGAATGGCGACCGGCGGAGAAACGAATGGCTGGCGGGTGCCCGTATCATTCCTGGCCACGAACAGCGGTTCACCGGAGAAGGCTACTTTCCAGTCGGTCACCGAGGCGGGGTCATCCTTGTTGGCCAGCACGTCGAAACGCCACAGGTTGCCGTTGATATCCCCCGCGTAGATGTAGTCAACCCGGCCATCGCCGTTGGCATCGTAGGGTCTGGGCGTCGACAGGCCATTCGTATCCAGGCCGCCATCCGAGGCGTAGCTGCCGTTGCCGACACACAGCTTGATGTATTCGTTTCCATAGTAATTGACGCCGCTGGCGCCTCCTACGCCATCGCCCCAGACCTGGTCCTCTCCGGGGCCCGCAACGTAGAGGATGAACAGACAGGCCTTCTTGCCGCTGTCTTCCGAGTAACCGTTGCCGACGATCAGGGCCCACTTGCCGTTATTCATTCGCGCCAGCTGGCTGGCATGACCGTTGCCGTCATCGACCGGCAGGTTGTAGGTGTAGTGCAGGTCGGCATTGTCCTTGTTCGTGAATTCCCACAGCACCCAGTTGGCGGCCGCCGCCTCGGTATTGGCCGTGGGGTTTGTCACGTCGAGCAGGTAATAGCCCTTGCCCCCCTTGTTGGCGCCGCCCGCCAGCACCGTCTTCCAGCCAGTGCCATCGCCGGCCATGTCGACCTCGCTGCTGAACGGCGAGCCATCCACGAAATACTGGTGGCTGTAGCCTATCCTGGCCAGTTTCGGCAGGTCGGCCTGAACGAACGAGGGGATGTAGGCAAACAACTCCTTGCCCGCATCGTTATCTTCCGCCTTGACGGCATGGAGCATGCCATCGTTCGCCCCTACGTAGAGCATGCGCGAGCGCGACTTGTTCGCCACCCGATGCTTGTTGTAGCCGGGAAAATCGACGTCGGAGAGGCCGGCGGGCGGTGGCGGCGTCAGCCAGGGACTGGAATTGGCGATGTCACCGAGCACGTTGCGGCCATTGGGGTTGGAGTCCATGTTGTACGGCCGGGTATTGGAACTGTCCAGGTTGCGGCGACGGAACACGAAACTGCCACCGGCCTTGCAACTGGTGCTGGCCCCCTCCTCGCACTCGCCCCGGCCGCGCAGGTACTCGATCAGCTTCTGGCCATAGGCCGTCGCATCATCGACACCCGCGGGCAGGTCGGCCCGCTTGTTGAACAATTCCTGCTTGCCGCCGAGGTTGTCCCAGCGGAAAGGCGCCCCCCCCGCCCCGTTGTGGGTTGCGATCACGCGCTTGTCCCAGTCCGTGCCTGAGACACTTTGCGCCAGGTCCCAGAGCGGTTTGGAGATTTCCACATTGAGAATCGTCGTGTCACTCTTGTCCTGCTCGACTTTGAACGCGCGCAAATGGCCTTTCCAGTCGCTCTCGACCGCGGCCTGATAGACCTGGCCGCCCTCCCTGAGGGAGGAAGTGTTGGTCGCCAGGGCGGAACCGGAGACATTGCGCACCAGGATGTCATTGAAGGCCTGCAGCAGGTTTTCGATCGACGTGCTGATGTTCTCGCTGGGGTAGAACATGCCCCGGCTGTTCAGCGCCATGTGCCAGAGGTCATCGACCGAGCCCTTGCC
>CAZONS010000268.1:0-5244 GCA_964581195.1 uncultured Thiobacillus sp.
CAGGCGCGGTTGTCTGCGCCGTAACCCGACAAGAACCCGCCGCATGTCGGGTTACGCTTCGCTAACCCGACCTACCCAAGCCCACCATGTCCTCCCCCCCCATCCTCTCCGTCTCCGAACTCAACCGCCTCGCCCGTCTGGCGCTGGAAAAGGCGCTGCCCTCGTGCTGGGTGGGCGGGGAAATCTCCAACCTCAGCCGCGCCGCTTCCGGGCACTGGTATTTCACCCTCAAGGACGCCCAGGCCGGGGTGCGCTGCGCCATGTTCCGCAACCGCAACCAGTTCGTCGACTGGCAACCGCGCGAGGGCGACCGTGTCGAACTGCGCGCGCAGCCGACCCTCTACGAGGCGCGCGGCGACTATCAGCTCATCGTCGAGGCGATGCGTCGCGCCGGTGCCGGCGCCCTGTTCGAGGCCTTCCTCAAGCTGAAGGCAAAGCTGGAAGCCGAGGGCTTGTTCGCGGCGGAACGCAAGCGCGCCCTGCCCCCTTACCCGCGCGCCATCGGCATCATCACCTCGCCCCAGGCCGCCGCCCTGCGCGATGTCCTGACCACGCTGAAGCGGCGCTGGCCGGCCGCCACGGTGGTGCTCTACCCCAGCCCGGTGCAGGGGAGCGAGGCGCCCGCCGGGCTGCGCGCCGCCCTGGCTCAGGCCATCCACCGCGATGAATGCGACGTCCTGCTGCTGGTGCGCGGCGGCGGCAGCCTGGAAGACCTCTGGGCCTTCAACGACGAAGGCCTGGCGCGCGCCATTGCCGCCAGCCCGCTTCCGGTGATCAGCGGCGTCGGCCACGAGACCGATTTCACCATCGCCGATTTCGTCGCCGACCTGCGCGCGCCCACCCCCACCGGCGCCGCCCAGTTGGCCACCCCGGACCGCGAGGAACTCGCGCAGCATCTCGAGCACCTGCGCAGACGGCTGCACTTCGCCCGGCGGCGGCATCTGGATACGCTGGCGCAGCGGCTGGACAGCCTCGCCCGGCGCCTGCGCCATCCCGCGCAGCAACTGGCCGCGCGGCGTCAACACCTGGGTCATCTGCTCGATCGCCTGCAGCTTGGCCAGGTCGCCCAGCGGGAACGCTCGCGCCAGAAGCTGGATCGCCTGAAGCAGCGCCTGCGCGCCTGTCGACCGGATGCGGCGGCGTCACGCGAGCGGGTCGCGCGACTACGGCGCGACCTCACGCGCTTCTGGACCCAACACCCCGACCGCAGCCGGCTGGCCTCCCTGGCCGCGCACCTCGGCCACCTCAACCCGAGCGCGGTCCTGGAACGCGGCTACAGCATCACGCGTGATGCCGAGGGCCGGGTGGTGCGCGATGGCGCAACGTTGAGCGAGGGCGCCAGCCTGGAACTGGTGTTCGCCCGTGGCGGCGCCTCGGCGCGGGTCACGCAAACGCGCTGAAACCCGGGCGGGCGCCTGCCCGACCGTGGCGACCGTGCAGTGATGAGGGACGACAGCTAGAATTGCGCGACTTTACGCACCCGGCCGAATCCATGTCCCGCAAGATCCTCGTCACCTCCGCCCTGCCCTACGCCAACGGTTCCATCCATCTGGGCCATCTGGTCGAATACATCCAGACCGACATCTGGGTGCGCTTCCAGAAAATGCGCGGCCACCAATGCATCTATTGCTGCGCCGACGATACCCACGGCACGCCGATCATGCTGCGCGCGGAGAAGGAAGGCATCACCCCGGAACAGCTGATCGACCGGGTCTGGCACGAGCACAAGCGCGACTTCGACGGCTTCCATGTCGCCTTCGACAACTTCTATTCGACCAACTCGAAAGAGACCCGGCACTACTCGGACACCATCTACACCCGGCTGAAGGAAGCGGGGCTGATCGAGATCCGATCCATCGAGCAGTTCTACGACCCGGTGAAGGAGATGTTCCTGCCGGACCGCTTCATCAAGGGCGAATGCCCGAAGTGCCACGCCAAGGACCAGTACGGCGACAACTGCGAAGCCTGCGGCGCCGCCTACCAGCCCACCGACCTGATCGACCCCTACTCCGCCGTCTCCGGCGCCAAGCCGGTGCGCAAGTCCTCCGACCATCACTTCTTCCGCCTGTCCGACCCACGCTGCGCGAATTTCCTCAAGGACTGGATCGGCCACCCCGATCATGTCCAGACCGAAGCCGCCAACAAGCTGAACGAATGGCTGCAGGCCGGCCTCTCCGACTGGGACATCTCGCGCGACGCGCCCTACTTCGGCTTCGAGATTCCCGGCGCGCCGGGCAAGTACTACTACGTCTGGCTCGACGCCCCGATCGGCTACATGGGCAGCTTCCAGAATTACTGCGACAACAACGGACTGGATTTCAATGAATTCTGGAAACCGGATTCCGAAGCCGAGCTGTATCACTTCATCGGCAAGGACATCCTCTATTTCCACGCCCTGTTCTGGCCGGCCGAACTCGCCCACGCCGGCTTCCGCACCCCCTCCGGCGTCTTCTGCCACGGCTTCCTGACGGTGAACGGCACCAAGATGTCGAAGTCGCGCGGCACCTTCATCACCGCCGAGAGCTACCTCAACCATCTCAACCCCGAATGGCTGCGTTACTACTACGCCGCCAAGCTCAACGGCACGATGGAAGACATCGACCTCAACCTGGAAGATTTCGCCGCGCGGGTGAACAGCGACCTGGTCGGCAAGTACGTCAACATCGCCAGCCGCTGCGCGGGCTTCATCAGCAAGAAGTTCGGCGGCAAGCTGGGGACCTGCGACACCGCCGCGACGGCGGAATTCGCCACCGCCTTCGCCAAGGGCGAGATCGCGCAGAGTTACGAGGCACGCGACTACGGCCGCGCCCTGCGTGAAATCATGCGTCTGGCCGACGTCGCCAACCAGTACATCGCCGAGAAACAGCCCTGGACCATGGCCAAGCGGGAAGGCCGCGAGGCGGAACTGCACGAGGTCTGCTCCACCGCGCTGACCCTGTTCCGCGACCTCACCCTGTATCTCAAGCCGGTGCTGCCGAAGCTGGCGGAACAGGTGGAAGCCTTCCTCAACATCCCGCCGCTGACCTGGACCGATACCTGGGCGCCCCTGCCCGCCGGCCATGCCATCAATGACTACCAGCACCTGATGACCCGCATCGACCCGAAGAAGATCGAGACCATGGTGGAAGAAAACAAGCAGAGCCTGGCGCCCGCACCCGAGCCGGCGCCGGCCAGGCACGCCGAGCATCAGCAGAACGAGGCCAAGGCCGAAGCCGCCGCCTCGCCCTGGGAACCGTTCATCGGCATCGACGACTTCACCAAGGTCGACCTGCGCATCGTCCGCATCGCCAACGCGGAGCATGTGGAAGGCGCCGACAAGTTGTTGAAGCTGACCCTCGACCTCGGTGGCGAAACCCGCACCGTGTTCGCCGGCATCAAGGCCGCCTACGCTCCGGAAACCCTGATTGGCCGCCTGACCGTGATGGTCGCCAACCTGGCGCCGCGCAAGATGAAATTCGGCATGAGCGAGGGCATGGTGCTCGCCGCCAGCGACGAACGCGGCGGCCCCTTCCTGCTCTCGCCCGATTCCGGCGCGCAACCGGGGATGCGGATCAAGTGAGGGTTACCCGCCATCTGGGTATCCATGGCCGCGTCCAGGGCGTCTGGTACCGCGAATCGATGCGCCTGGAGGCGGAGCGCCTGGGCGTGACCGGCTGGGTGCGCAATCGCGGTGACGGCGCGGTGGAAGCGGTGGTTCAGGGTGAGGAAGACGCTGTCGCGGCGTTGATCGCCTGGTGCCGTGTCGGCCCGCCGGCGGCGCGGGTGGAGAACATCGACATCACCGAGGCCGAGGGCGCGTTCAGCACGTTCGAGCGAAGGCCCAGTGCCTGAGCGGGAGTCAACCTGTAGCGCCGGCTTCGTTCTTCTGATCAGGCCGACGAAGCCGGCGCGCGCTGAGGGATAGCGTCCCGTCGGGACATACCGCCGACGCTACGACTCAGGCGTATTGGTCGATCAAGGCAACGCGGCTCGTCTCGGTGGCATCCGACTGCGCATACGCACGCAAGGCGGTGGCCTGTTTCAGCGATTCGGCGGCCGAGTGGTTTGTTGGCCCCGCCGACTGTTCCTCTTTTTTCATCCGGCTCAACTCCGCCCTCGCCTGGCTTTCCAGCATCGCCGCCTGCGCGGCCACCGCGCGATCCTGCGACGAGGGGTCGGCCGGCGCCAGGGCGGCGGCCTGGATGGTGCGCGCCCGCTCGATGGTGGATTCCGGCGTCTGCCCGGAGGAAACATTGATCCGCACCTCGCCGCCCACCGCGTACTGGCGACCATCCGGGCCACGTGTGTACTGAAAGCTGGCGCCCCCGGTCACACCCGCGCCAGCCGCCATGTGCGCCTGTTCGTGGGCGCGCACCTTGCGGTCGATGGCCCGCAGGCGGTTCACCTCCTGTTGCTGTTCAGGACTGAGTTGCGCGACGCCCCCGCTGGCCCGCATGCCGCCAGCCGGATCGGATCCGCCACCCACGCCCGAAATCGCCATGCCACCCATCCTCGAAAAACGTTGAAGCCAGTATAGAAAATCCCGGATCAGGCCCAATAACCCCACTGGCGCCCGCCTTTACTTTCCCCTGGCCCGCTCCTATCCTGCCCCACCCTTTCGTTTTGTCGCAACCATGTCCATCACCATCAAGACCCCGGAAGAAATCGAAAAAATGCGGATCGCGGGGCGACTCACCGCGGAAGTGCTGGACTACATCAAGCCTTTCGTCAAACCCGGCGTGACCACCGAGGCGCTCGACAAGTTGTGCCACGACCTGATGGTCAACGTCCAGAACAGCATTCCGGCGCCGCTCAACTATGCCCCCCCCGGGCATCAGCCCTATCCCAAGTCGATCTGCTCCTCGATCAATCATCAGGTCTGTCATGGCGTGCCCAGCGCCGACAAGAAATTGAAGAATGGTGACGTCGTGAACCTCGACATCACGGTCATCAAGGATGGCTGGCATGGCGACAGCTCGCGCATGTTCTACGTCGGCGAGCCCAGCATCCTGGCCCGACGCCTGACCGAAATCACCTACGAGTGCATGTGGAAAGGCATCGACCGAGATATCTGGGACGAGTTTCATGCCGATTGGGAAGGTCTGGCGGTCGAGTGCAACCGTCTGAAAAGCACGTTACTGGAATCGCAAGGCGTTACGCCAACGATTGGGATTCTCGAACAGGACGAAACCATAGGCTTGGAGGACTTTACGGGCGAGACTCGGCGCGTCGTCACCGAGCAGCGCATCAAGCAACATTTTTTCC
>CAZONS010000269.1:0-5187 GCA_964581195.1 uncultured Thiobacillus sp.
ATCACCCCCATTTCGCGCTGTGGGTAGCCGCGCGCGTACTTGAGGATGTTGCCGAGCTTGTGGACGTCGTTGGCGGATTCCCGCGCCCGCCGCACCAGAGCGGCCGCGACACCGTACTGCAGGTCGATGCCCTTGGGCACCTCCGCCACCGTGCCGGAGAGAATGCCGTCGATGTCCGGCAGGTTTTCCATGTTGTCGATGAAGGCCTTCAGTTCGACCCCGACGCCCTGCCCCACACAGGCCTGCAAGGCATCGCCGAGCAGGTCGGGGCGATCAGAGAACTTGTACAGCGCGCGGTGGGCATATTCCCACGAGCGCGGACTGGGGAAGGCCACCGGGTTGTGCGCCGGATCGAAGTTGAACAAGAGATCCGGGCGGAAGCGCAGGAAGCCCAGGATGCGCGAGTCGATGCCCTGATCCAGCGCCCATGCGACCCAGTCATCGAGGTTGGCGTCGACATCGTAGTGGGTGAAGCGGTTGGCCAGTGGCGCCGGCATGGCGTAGGTGACGCCACGATCGCCCTGACGGTTGCCGGCGGCGAAGATGGCCCAGCCTTCCGGAATCATGTACTCGCCCAGTTTGCGGTCGAGGATGAGCTGGTAGGCGGCGGCGGAGACCGTCGGCGGCGCGGCGTTGATCTCGTCGAGAAACAGAATGCCGGCCGGCCCATGGCGTTTGGCGTCCGGCAACATCGAGGGCACCGACCATTCCACGTTCTCGTCCTTGCGGAAGGGAATGCCACGCAGGTCGGTCGGCTCCATCTGGCTCAAGCGGATGTCGATCAGCGGCACGCCATGTTTGGTGGCGATGCCGGCGATGATCTGGGATTTGCCGACGCCCGGCGGCCCCCAGAGCATGACGGGTGTGTGCTGACCGGCCTCGCAGCTGGCAAATTCGCGGTCGAGTATGGTTTCTATGTGGGAAGGGCGCATGATCGGGTCAACTCAATTCCATTCTTGATCGGGGCTGCTGGTGCCTGCGGAGGCCTGTTCCAGTCTCGCCGCCACCAGCGCGGCCCGGATGCGCGGGGCATCCACCATGCGTGGTATCAGACGATGTATCCGGGCCAGTGTCAGCGGCTGCTCACACGCCAGGATTTCCAGTCTGGCTCGGGTATCGGTGGACAGACGTGGCCAACACAGCAGCAGGGGTGCAAGCCACGCATGATAATCGGCAATAACCGACTTTTCCAGTCGGCTATTCCAGGATTCGCGCAGAAGAAGTTCCGGAAATGCATCGGCAGGCAGTGTGCGCCCCCGCCATTCGTGAGGTACGCGCAGGCCGGACAGTCCACTGCCCTCTCCCGCCTGGTCACGCTGGAACCATTGCGCGACGGGATGGGGGCGTGCCGCCTGGTTGACCAGACGCGCGAGCACATCGCGGTGACGCGGCGGCGTGCCGGAGTCGAGCGGGTCACGCAGCGCCAGGGCCGGAGAGTGAAAACCGGTGTAGGTCAGGGCGAAGGGGTGCCATTCCCCATCCGGCCGCGCGTGCTGCGTCACGCTGGCACGGTCGCAGGCCAACAGGGCCAGGGGCAGTCCGGATTCCTTGTCGAGCAGCCACAACTCCTGGGTGTCCAGGATCGGGAAAGGCAGTTCGGGACGTGTTTCCAGGGCCGGCAGGATATCGCCGAGATGCTCGATGGGGCCGGCCTTCAGGCCCTCCCCTTCCACCCAGATGCCGGTGGGGCGCACCCAGCCAAAGCCGTCATCGGCGCGAAGGTGCCAGGTCAGACCGTCGAAACTGTGCGCGGTGACTTCACCCGCCTCGACGATCTGGACGACGCCGCGATAGGGGTTGACGCGACGCAGCGCGTAATAGCGGGGATACATATGCAATGAAGATGTGCGTAACAGGTCTAGCAGCCTGTCGGACTTTGGTCGTCGATAGCGAAAATCGGCCCCGGCGAGCCCATTTTTTGCCGGATTTGCCGCCGCATAGTCACTCTATGGGGCAAGAAGCCGGTGAAAAAGGGGCCGTCGCGGTCGGTTTGCAGCCGACGATTCCAAAGTCCGACAGGCTGCTAGTGTACTGTCTCACGCCCGGGGTCCTCGCTGATAACTCAGGATCCGGCCCTTGTAGGGTTCCCCGCTGTTCTGCCGGGTGTCCGCGCGATGCTCGTGATGGACGTAGCCCAGTCCGGACATGTCCCGATTGAAGCGGGCGCGATTGCCACGGTCGGGGTCGACGATGATGACTTCCACCCCGGGGCTGGAATGGCGGTCGATGAAACCGGAAAGTATCTCCGGCTGGCTGCGCTCATAGAGGACATCACTGCCGACGATCAGGTCGAACTTGCCCAGGTCGGGATCGGCATCCCCCCAGTTGCCGGTCTGGAAGCGGATCGGCGCCAGATGATTCAGGCGCAGGTTTTCCATCAGGAAGGACGCCGCCAGGGGATGACAATCACTGGCGGTGATGTCGGCGCCGCGCCGCCGCATGACCATGCTGGCCAGGCCGAGGCCACATCCGATTTCCAGAATGCGTTTGCCTTCGAGGGTAAAGGTCTGCATCGCCCCGGCCAGGATGCGCGCGGACGGCCAGACCAGGCCGAACAACGGCCACGAGGCGGAGGAAATGCCAGCCCGCTCGGCGTCGCCATCAGGGTCGGAATACTGCTGCCTGTCGAGGAGGGAACGGATGCGATAGTCAAGGCCACCGAGATTCAAGGTTTCGAATTTGACCTGATAACCAAGTGTCGCGAGGATGGCGCTCATGCGTGGAAAGCCGTCGGCGGAACGCGCTGCGGCCGGTCGTGATGACTCAAGAGGGATCTCCGGGAAACGATGATGTGGACGCGCCGGCAGCCAGGGTGGGCGCGAGGTGAGACGCTCGGGGGAAGGAGAACCGCTCGCCCCCTGCATGCGCATCGGGTGCGTCGCAGTATAGACGGAGGTTTCGACCTGGCCGGAGGGATTCCGGCGCTCGTCGATAATCGACGCAACTTTTTGGCGCGCGGGCCAGTCACAGGCACTCCCAGATAGAATCCATCTTCCTACCACCCGGAGCCTTACCCCATGCAACGATTGTTTTTGAGCTTGTTCGCGGTATTCCTCAGTTTTGCCCTGCCGATCCATGACGCCGAAGCGAAGCGGCTGGGCAGCGGAAAATCCTATGGCATGCAGCGGGACGCGCCGATGAAGCGTGATGCGACACCGAGCCAGTCCCCTGGTCAGGCGCAGAACGCCGCGCCCAATGCCGCCGGTGCCGCCGCCCAGCCCGGCAAGCGTTCCTGGATGGGGCCGGTGGCCGGTCTTGCCGCCGGTCTCGGCCTCGCCGCGCTGGCTTCCCACCTCGGTTTCGGCGAGGAAATGGCGAACATGCTGATGATCGCCCTGCTCGCGCTGGCCGCCTTCATGTTGTTCCGCTGGTTCATGAGCCGCAATCAGCCGCGACCGGCCCAGTATGCCGGCGCGACAGCCGGCGCCGGCCAGCCCGTGCGCTTCGATTCGACGCAGCCCCTGCCCGGCAGTGTCGGCGGCATGACCGCGACGGCGGCCCCCGCCAGCGCAGCCACCCTGCCGCCCGGCTTCGACGCCGAAGCGTTCGTGCGCCAGGCCAAGGTCAACTTCCTGCGGCTGCAGGCCGCCAATGACGCCGGCAACCTCGACGACATCCGCGAATTCACCTCGCCCGAGATGTACGCCGAGATCAAGCTGGACATCGATGAGCGCCACGGTGGCACCCAGCGCACCGAAGTGGTGACGCTCAACGCCGAAGTGCTGGATGCCACTGAAGAAGGCGGCCGCCAGATCGTCAGCGTTCGTTTCCACGGCATGCTGCGCGAAGACGACGCGCAGGCCAGTCCCTTCGACGAGACCTGGCATCTCACCCGCCCGGCCGACGCCAGTCGCGGCTGGGTGATCGGCGGGATTCAGCAGAACGCCTGACCGGCCGTTCCACCCCGCGATCGAAATGGCGGCCCTCGGGTCGCCATTTTTTATTGTTCGAGCCCAAGTGTTGTTGATAACTGTTCTCATTAATGGCAGTATCCGCTTCAGTCACAACTCGTACTGGAGCCCCCTTCATGAAGTTCGTACCCGCACTGAAAACGCTGTTCTCCGCCACCTTTCTGGCGGCCCTGTTCGCCCCTGCACAGGCAGCCGAAGTCGTCGTCTACTCGGCGCGTAACGAGCAGTTGATCAAGCCCTTGTTCGATGCCTACACCAAGGAAACCGGGGTGGAGGTCAAGTTCATCACCGACAAGGAAGGTCCGTTGCTGGCCCGGCTGAAAGCGGAAGGCCGCAACACCCCGGCTGATATCCTGTTGACGGTCGATGCCGGCAACCTGTGGCAGGCGGCACGCGAGGACCTGCTCAAGGCGGTCGACTCGCCGACGCTGAAAGCCAATGTTCCTGCCTATCTGCGCGATCCGGCCCATCAGTGGTTCGGCCTCTCGGTGCGCGCCCGCACGGTCATCTACAACCCCAACAAGGTGAAGCCGGGTGAACTGACCACCTATGAGGACCTGGCCGGGCCGGCCTGGAAGGGACGCCTGTGCCTGCGCACCTCGAAGAAGGTCTACAACCAGTCGCTGGTGGCGATGATGATCGCCGAGCACGGCGAGGAGAAGACCGAGCAGATCGTGCGCGGCTGGGTCGCCAACCTGGCGACCGATCCCCTTCCCGACGACACCAAGGCGATGGAAGCCGTAGCCGCCGGCCTCTGCGACGCCACCGTGGTCAACACTTATTACTACGGCCGTCTGATGGAGAAGAAACCCAATCTGCCGCTGGCCATTTTCTGGCCCAACCAGAAAGGCAGTGGCGTGCATGTGAACATTTCCGGCGCCGGCGTGACCAAGTACGCCAAGAACGAGCGGGAAGCCGTCAAGCTGCTGGAATGGCTGTCTTCCGGCAAGGCGCAGAACCTGTTCGCCGACGTCAATATGGAATATCCGGCCAACCGCGGCGTGATGTGGGATGCGACCGTGGCCGCCTGGGGTAACTTCCGGCAGAACCAGATCAATGTTTCCGAGGCTGGGCGGCTGCAGACGCGCGCGGTAATGCTGATGGATCGGGCTGGATACAAATGATTCTCACCCGGTTGGCTGTTAGAATGTGGACCTTCCCATCCATTGGTCGGACTAACGCATGACTGCCATAGAAAGGGCGCCCGCGGCGGGCGCCTTTTCCTTTTTCTCGGCGTTGATCTCGGCACCACGTGCCACCGCCTGGGGCATCGCCG
>CAZONS010000270.1:0-5164 GCA_964581195.1 uncultured Thiobacillus sp.
ATCCAGTCAAGCAGCCCAGCGAAAGACCGCGGCCCCTGTCAGCGGCATCGCGCCGCGCCTCCTCTATGGCCTGGCGCTGTCTCGCAGTATCCTTGCGCCCCCGCTGTAAGGCATGCCCCCCGCAATCCCGCCGAATTCCATGGCCATCAAGAAATCCGAGCTCTACTCCTCCCTCTGGGCCTCCTGCGACGAGCTGCGCGGCGGCATGGACGCCAGCCAGTACAAGGACTACGTACTGGTGCTGCTGTTCATCAAATACGTCAGCGACAAATACGCCAACCAGCCCTTCGCACCCATCCAGGTGCCGGCGGGCGCCGGTTTCAAGGACATGGTCGCCCTCAAGGGCCAGCCGGACATCGGCGACCGGATCAACAAGCAGATCATCGCCCCGCTGGAGAAGGCCAACCGCATCACCATCAAGACCGACTTCAACGACCCGGCCCTGCTCGGCTCCGGCAAGGAGATGGTGGACAAGCTCGGCAACCTGATCGCCATTTTCCAGAACCCGGCCCTGGATTTCTCGAAGAATCGCGCCGACGGCGACGATATCCTGGGCGACGCCTACGAATACCTGATGCGGCACTTCGCCACCGAATCGGGCAAATCCAAGGGCCAGTTCTACACCCCGGCCGAAGTCAGCCGCATCATGGCCAAGATCATCGGCATCGGCGATGCCGGCACCACCAGCACTACCACCGTATATGACCCGACATGCGGTTCGGGATCGCTGTTGCTCAAGGTGGGCGACGAAGCTCACGCCGACGTCACCCTGTATGGCCAGGAGAAGGACGAAGCCACCAGCGGCCTGGCGCGCATGAACATGATCCTGCACAACAAGCCCGGTGCCGTCATCGAACACGGCAACACCCTGACCACGCCCAAGTTCAAGAACGGCGAGGCGCTCAAGACCTTCGACTACGTGGTCGCCAATCCGCCCTTCTCCGACAAGCGCTGGAGCACCGGCCTCGATCCGTTGAATGACCCCTTCGACCGCTTCCAGACCTTCGGCACCCCGCCCGCCAAGCAGGGCGACTACGCCTACCTGCTGCACATCGTCCGGTCGCTGAAGAGCACCGGCAAGGGTGCTTGCATCCTGCCCCACGGCGTACTGTTTCGCGGCAACGCCGAGGCCGATATCCGGAAGAAGCTGGTCCAGCGCGGCTACATCAAGGGCATCGTCGGCCTGCCGGCCAACCTGTTCTACGGCACCGGCATCCCCGCCTGCATCGTCGTCATCGACAAGGCCGAAGCCGCCGGCCGCAAGGGTATCTTCATGGTGGACGCCAGCGCCGGCTACATGAAGGACGGCCCCAAGAACCGCCTGCGCGAACGCGACATCCACCGCATCGTCGACGTCTTCACCCGCCAGGACGACAGCGACCCCGGCTACGCCCGCCTGGTCTCCTTCGCCGAGATCGAGAAGAACGACTACAACCTCAACCTGCCGCGCTACCTCGACAGCGCCCGCCGGGAAGACCGCCAGGACATCGAAGCCCACCTCAAGGGCGGCATCCCTGCTGTGGACGTCAATGCGCTGGCCGATTACTGGACCATCTGCCCAACCCTCAGGACCACACTCTTCTCCCCTCGCCCTCTGGGAGAGGGGCCGGGGGTGAGGGAACCCCGCCTGAATCTCGCGGTAGACAAACCCGCCATCAAACCCACCATCCACCACCACCCCGAGTTCGCCGCCTTCATCGCCGGCATCGACGCCCACTTCGCCACCTGGCGCAAACAGGCCGCCGAAAAACTCAAGGCCCTCACCCCCGGCTTCCACCCCAAGGCCCTCATCGAAGACCTGTCCGAAGGCCTGCTGCAAACCTTCATCGGCCAGCCCCTGCTCGACCCCTACGCCCTCTACCAGCACCTGATGGATTATTGGGACGAAACGATGCGGGACGACGCCTACCTGATCACCGAAGACGGCTGGCAGGCCAGGCCCTACCGACTCATCGAGAAAGACAAGAAGGGCAAGGAAAAGGACAAAGGCTGGGCCTGCGACCTGGTGCCCAAGGCCACTCTCGTCGCCCGCTACTTCGCCGACGACCAGACCCGGCTCGACCAACTGGTCGCCGACCTGGAAGCCGCCGCCGCCCGCCTGGCCGAACTGGAAGAGGAACACAGTGGTGACGAAGCCCCCTTTTCCGGCTTCGACAGGATCACCGCCGCCGCCGTGAAGGACCGCATCAGGGAAATCCGCGACAACGGCGAGGAAGGCGAAGCCGTCGACGAGCTCGCGGTGCTGAAGCGTTGGCTCGAACTCACCGCCGACGAGGCCGCCCTGAAGAAGCGCCTTAAAGACGCCGAAGCCGCCCTCGACGCCGCCGCCTACACCCACTATCCCCAACTCACCGTGGCCGAGATCAAGACCCTGGTGGTGGACGACCGCTGGCTCGCCGCCCTGGACCGCGCCCTGCACGGCGAAATGGAGCGCATCAGCCAGGCCCTGGCCCAGCGGGTGAAGGAACTGGCGGAACGCTACGACACGCCGCTGCCTAGGCTGGCCGAGCGGGTCGAGGCACTGCAAGCCCGGGTGAACCACCATTTGGAGCGGATGGGGTTCGCATGGAAGTGAGGGAGCCGAGTGCCAAATATCTGGCGAAGGCTGCGTACAAGCAGACCGAGGTGGGGATGATTCCGGAGGATTGGAATGTATCGACAGTGGGAGATGAGTTCACCATTCAGTTGGGCAAGATGCTTGATGTGGAAAAGAACGTTGGCATAGCGAAACCATTCTTGGGCAACCGCGCAGTGCAATGGGGGAAGATCGACGTTTCTGATCTTGGTGAAATCAAACTTGCCCCGCAGGAGTTGCAGCGTTATCGGCTCCAGCGCGGAGATTTGCTTGTCTGCGAGGGCGGTGAAGTTGGTCGCGCTGCCATATGGACTGATGGTTTGGATGAGTGCTACTACCAAAAGGCGCTACACCGTCTTCGCCCAAAACGAGGCTTCAATGTCCTTTTGATGCAGAACCTGCTGCAACGCTATTCAGCCTCCGGGGCGCTCCAGAACTATGTAACGCAGACAAGCATCGCGCATCTGCCGAAAGACAAATTCGAGACCATTCCGATTCCTGTCCCTCCTACTGAGACCGAGCAACAAGCCATCGCCGAAGCTCTGAGCGATGCGGATGCGCTGATCGAATCGCTGGACCAACTGCTCGCCAAGAAGCGCCAGATCAAGCAAGGCGCGATGCAGGAACTGCTCACCGGCCAAAAGCGCCTGCCGGGGTTTTCGGGGGAGTGGGTTGAGAAAGCGATGGGTGAACTCTTCGAGTTCAACGGTGGCTTGTCAGCTTCCCGCGACCAATTGGGCACAACGGGCCATTGCTATCTGCACTACGGCGACATTCACACCTCGGACAAAACCTATGTCGATCTCACCACCGCGTTTCAGGAACTGCCGAAGCTCGATGTGCCGTTGAAGCAGGTTGGCAGCGGCTCCCTGCTGCGGGATGGCGACGTGGTTTTCGTTGACGCATCGGAAGACGACGAAGGCACCAGCAAGCATGTGGTGGTCGCAAACCCCGACAACATTCCCTTCATTTCCGGGCTGCATACCATCGTCGCCCGAAGCAAGGGCAGTGAGTTGGCGAACCTGTACAAACGATTCTGCTTCCAGACGCGGGCAGTGAAATCGCAATTTCGCTTCTATGCCGTGGGCACCAAGGTTTCCGGGGTGAGCAAGTCGAACATCGGAAAGATCACGGTCATGGTGCCGCCCGAGGACGAACAAACCGCCATCGCCACCGTCCTCTCCGACATGGACGCCGAGATCGCCGCCCTGGAAGCCCGCCTCACCAAGGCCCGCCTGCTCAAGCAGGGCATGATGCAGGAACTGCTCACCGGGCGGATTCGCCTGGTCTGAACTGGAACGCGGGAGCGCGGCCATCCTGGCTGCCTCTTCGGTTTTATTGACTTTTATCGAAAATCCAATAAATTATCAACACCAAGATAAAACATCATAAAACCATGATTTCCTACCCCCGTAGCGCCCTCGCCGACGAATTGGTCACCGCCCTGCAAGGTCGGGCGGGTTTCAGCGATGCCCACAACGGGCTGTTTCTCGCCGCGCCGCGCCGTACCGGCAAATCCACTTTCCTGCAGGGCGATTTGCGGCCCGCGCTGGAGCGGGTGGGCGTGGTGGTGGTCTATGTGGATTTGTGGGCCGATACCGCCCGCGATCCGGGTGCCTTGATCGCTGCCGCCATCGGTCGCGCCTTGCAGCCTCATCTTGGCATGGTGGCCAAGGCCGCGAAGAAGGCGGGCGTCGAAAAGGTCAGCCTGGCGGGGTGGTTGCAGGTGGATACCAGCAAGATCGGCAAGCTCGACGGACTGACGCTGGCGGACGCACTGAAGGCGCTGCACGAGACCGCCGGCAAGCCTGTCGCGCTGATCATCGATGAGGCCCAGCATGCATTGACCAGCGAGGCGGGGGAAAACACCATGTCGGCCCTGAAGTCGGCCCGCGACCAGATGAACCGGCCCGGCGAAGTCAACTTGATGCTGGTGATGTCCGGTTCGGACCGGGACAAGCTGCTGCGCCTGGTCAATACCAATGCCGCCCCCTTTTATGGTTCGCAGATCCAGCGCATGCCGTCCCTGGGGCCGGATTTCATCGAATTTGTTGCAGGACTGATCGAGGAGCAGCGTCCGGAACTGCGCCCTGTGGATGTGGCCATACTGCAAGCCGCCTTCGAGGGGTTCGGCAATCGCCCTCAGTTTTTCATGGAGGCGCTGGGCCAGGTATTGAGCCCGCTCTTCGGCATCGGAGGCCGCTTCGAACTGGCTTTGCTGGAGTCAGCCAAGCAGCGACAACGAGACGACGAAGCCCAGATGGAATCCGATTTCCTGGGCCTGAAAGCGTTGGAACAGGCCGTGCTTTGGCGCATGCTGGAGCAGGGAACGCGCTTTCGCCCCTACGACGCGGAGGCACTGAAGTTCTATCGGGCGCAAACAGGCGGTTCCGTGACGGCACAGCGAGCCCAGGCCGCGCTTGAATCCCTGCGCCAGCGCACGCCGCCGCTGGTTTGGAAATCCGCCCGGGGCGAATACGCGGTGGGGGACGCTGCGATGCACCGCTGGTTTGAAGAAAGAAAGAACGCAGGCGATTGGCCGCCGCACAGTCCTCAAGGCGATCTGGATTTTGTCGGAGACGAGGGCGA
>CAZONS010000271.1:0-5128 GCA_964581195.1 uncultured Thiobacillus sp.
GAGCCGGTGGCGGTGAGCACGCCGGTGGAGACGCTCTGGATCAATCCCCGGCAGGCCGATCCCAGCGCGGCGGAGATCCAGGCGCTGGCCAGGATCCTGGAACGCCATCCCGCCCAGGTCGCCCGTCTGTTCGCCGACAAGAGCAAGGGTTTCGTCTACCTGGAACGCTTGCTGGAGCCCCCCAGGGCGCGTCAGGTCATGGCCCTGAACCTGGCCGGCGTGTTCAGCAAGCCGGAATATCGCCGCTACTACCCGGCTGGCGAGGTCATGGGTCATGTGCTGGGCATCACCAATCTCGACGACAAGGGCCAGGAAGGCGTCGAACTCGCGTTCCAGTCCTGGTTGGCGGGCGAAGCCGGCGCGCAGCGGGTGGTGCGCGACCGTCTCGGCAACGTCGTGGAAGTGCTGGAGCAGATCAAACCGCCGAAGCCGGGGCGCGATCTGGCGTTGAGCCTCAACCAGCACATCCAGTATCTCGCCTACCGGGAGCTCTCCGATGCCATCGAGAAGAACAGCGCCCGCGCCGGCTCGGTGGTGGTGCTGGATGCCCGCACCGGCGAGATCCTGGCGCTGGCCAACACCCCCAGCTTCAACCCCAACAGCCGTTCCACCTATACCCCGGAGCGGGTACGCAACCGCGCGATCACCGATGTGTTCGAACCGGGTTCGACGATGAAACCACTCCTTGTCGCCGCCGCGCTCGATGCCCGGGTGGTATCGCCGCAGACGACCATCGACACCGGGCCGGGCTGGTTCATCGTCGGCGACAAGAAGATCACCGATACCCATGCCAAGGGAGTGATGAGCGTCGCCCAGTCGATCCAGGTCTCCAGCAACGTAGCGGCGGCGAAGATCGCCCTGGAAATGCGCGGCGAGGATTACTGGCGCCTGCTCACCCGCGCCGGTCTCGGCGCGCGACCGAATTCCGGCCTGCCCGGCGAGGTCACCGGCCGGCTGCGCCCATTCAATTCCTGGCGACCGATCGAGAAGGCGACGATGGCCTATGGTCACGGCCTCTCGGTCAGCCTGTTGCAGCTGGCGCACGCCTATACCGCGTTCGCCAACCAGGGTGTCATGCCGGCGCTGACCGCGCTGCGGCGGGACAACACCGCCACCGGCACGCGGGTGATGTCGGCCGAGGCGGCGCGGGACGTGCTGGCCATGATGGAACTGGTCACGCAGAACGGCGGCACCGCGCCGATGTCCCGCGTCGCCGGTTATCGCGTCGCCGGCAAGACCGGCACCGCGCACAAGTTCAAGATCAACGGCGGTGGCTACGAGCCGGACAAGTACGTCAGCTCCTTCGTCGGCCTGGCGCCGGCCTCCAATCCGCGCCTGGTGGTGGCGGTGATGATCGACGAGCCTTCCGGTCGCGATTACTACGGTGGCCTCGTCGCCGCCCCGGTGTTCTCGCGGGTGATGGCCGGCGCCCTGCGCTTCATGGCGGTGCCGCCGGATACCTCTTTCGACAGCGACAGCGCCCCCCCGGGCGAGGCGCCGGTGATCGCGGAGTCGGTGTGATGGACAGCGCCGCCATCATCGCCCAACTCCGCCGGCTGGCGCCCGCCGCGCGCGGCATGACCGCCGACAGTCGGCGCGTCGCCGCGGGCGATGTCTTCCTCGCCTATCCCGGCGAGGTCCATGACGGCCGCGCCCACATCGCCGCCGCGATACGCAACGGCGCCGCCGCCGTGCTCTGGGAGCCGGCGGGCCATGTCTGGAATGACGGTGATATCGCCCATCTGGCGGTGACGGACCTGAAGGCCGCGGCGGCCAGTCTCGCCGCCGCCTGGTATGGCGAGCCCTCGAAGAATCTCTGGATGACCGGTGTCACCGGCACCAACGGCAAGACCTCGGTGTCGCACTGGCTGGCCGCCGCCTGGACCCAGCTCGGCCGCAAGACCGCCGCGATCGGCACCATCGGCAATGGCTTCCCTGACGCGCTTGAGGTGGCTAGCCACACCACGCCGGACGCGGTCAGCCTGCAGGGTCTCCTGGCGGGGTACCGCGATGCCGGCGCCGGCGGCGTGGCGATGGAGGTGTCCTCGCACGGTCTGCACCAGGGCCGTGTCGCGGGTGTGGCCTTCGACGTCGCGGTGCTGACCAACCTGACCCGCGATCATCTCGATTATCACGGCGACATGGCCAGCTATGCCGCCGCCAAGGCGCGCCTGTTCACCTGGCCCGGCCTGAAATGGGCGGTGCTCAACGCCGACGACGAACTCGGCGCCAGCCTGGAGAAGCAACTCCGCGGCGGCGTCACCCAGGTGCTCAGCTATGGGTTGCATGCCGGCGACGTCTGCGCGCAGCGCGTGCGCGCCGACCGTGATGGCCTGCGCATGGAGATCGTCAGCCCCTGGGGCATGGGCGAACTGACGAGCCCGCTGCTCGGGGAGTTCAACGCCTACAACCTGCTTGCCGCGCTCGGCGCCCTGCTCGCCGGCGGCATCGATCTGGCGTCCGCGCTGGCCGTGCTGGGCAAGGTCGAATCCGTTCCGGGCAGGATGCAGCGCATCCCCAGCGAGGCCGGCGAACCCGCCGTGATCGTCGATTTCGCCCATACCCCGGACGCCCTGGAGAAAGTGCTGGCGACGCTGAAACCGCTCACGCAAGGCAAGCTGATCTGCGTTTTCGGCTGTGGCGGTGGCCGCGATATCGCGAAGCGGCCGCTGATGGGCGGCGTCGTCGCGGCGCGCGCCGACCAGGCCATCGTCACCAGCGACAACCCGCGCCATGAAGAGCCGGCCCACATCATCGCCGACATCCTCGCCGGCATGCCGCCGGGGCAGACCGCCATCGTCGACCGCCGCCAGGCGATCCGCGCCGCGATCGAGGCGGCCGCGCCGGAAGACATCGTGGTGCTGGCCGGCAAGGGGCACGAGTCGTATCAGGAAAGCAACGGGGTCAGAACCCCCTTCTCGGATTATGAAGAAGCGCGCCAGGCGCTTTCGCAAAGGAATCATCGTGCAGCTACATGAAGCCGCCCACGCCCTGAATGCCGTCGCCATCGGCGCGGACGTGGCATTCGACACCGTCGCCAGCGACAGCCGCGCGCTGCCCAAGGGCTGTCTCTTCGTCGCCCTGAAGGGGCCGCGCTTCGACGGTCACGCCTATGCCGCGCGAGCGCTCGCCGAGGGCGCCGCCGCCGTGATGGTGGAAGCCGCCGCCGGGCTCGACCTGGCGCCGGCGCTGGTGGTCGAGGACAGCCGCCTCGGTCTGGGCCGGCTCGCCGCCTGGCACCGTTCGCGGATGCCGGCCCGGGTCGTCGCCATCACCGGCAGCAATGGCAAGACCACGGTGAAGGAAATGCTGGCCGCCATCTGCGCGGCGGCGGTCGGCGGCGATGCGGTGCTCGCCACCGCCGGCAATCTCAACAATGACATCGGCATGCCGCTCACCCTGCTGCGGCTGACTCCCGCGCACCGCTATGCCGCCATCGAGATGGGCATGAACCATCCCGGCGAAATCGCCTACATGACCGATCTCGCCCGCCCCGACGTCGCCCTGGTCAACAACGCGCTGCGCGCGCACCTGGAAGGGCTCGGCAGCGTCGAGGCGGTGGCGTGCGCCAAGGGCGAGATCTACGCGGGCCTCGAGGAAGACGGCATCGCCATCGTCAACGCCGACGATCCCCATGCCGGGATGTGGCGGGAACTGGCCGGCGGTCGCAAGGTGCTGAGTTTCGGCTTCGCGGTAAGCGCGGATGTGCGCATCGTGGCCGATGCCGAGCGCCTCATTCTCGAAATGCCCGCCGGCCGCGTCGACACCACGCTGGCCGTGCCCGGAGAACACAACCTGCGCAACGCCGCCGCCGCCGCGACCGCCGCCCTGGCGCTGGGCATTCCGCTCGATGCCGTGGCGCGCGGCCTCGCCGCCTACGGCGGCAGCAAGGGCCGCCTGCAGGCGCACCCCTGCATCCTCGGCGCCACCCTGATCGACGACAGCTACAACGCCAACCCCGATTCCGTGCTGGCCGCCATCCAGGTGCTGGCGGCGCGCTCCGGCACGCGCATCCTGGTGCTGGGCGACATGGGGGAACTGGGGCCGGAAGCGGCCCGCCTGCATCGCGAGGTCGGCGAGCGCGCCCGCGCCGCCGGCATCGATCGCCTGCTCTGCCTGGGCGAACTGTCCATCAACATGGTCGCGGGCTTCGGCGAGGGCGCGATGCACTTCGAGCGCATCGAGGAACTGCTGGCGGAAATAGAGTGCGCGCTGGGCGCCGAGGTGACCATCCTGGTGAAAGGCTCGCGTTTCATGAAGATGGAACGGGTAGCGCAGTCGTTCATGGAGGCCAATGTATGCTCCTGACCCTCGCCCAGTGGCTCGGCCACGACATCCGCCTGTTCAACGTCTTCAACTACATCACCCTGCGCGCGGTGCTGGCGGCGCTGACCGCGCTGATCATTTCCTTCATCGTCGGGCCCTGGATGATCCGCAAGCTCACCCACCTCAAGGTCGGTCAGCCGGTGCGGGATGACGGGCCGCAAACCCATCTGGTCAAGGCCGGCACGCCGACCATGGGCGGCGCCCTGATCCTCTCCGCCGTGACCATCACCACCCTGCTCTGGGCCGATCTGACCAACCGCTATGTCTGGATCGCGCTGTTCACGCTGGTCGGTTTCGGCGCCATCGGCTGGGTGGACGACTGGCGCAAGGTGGTGGAAAAGAACCCCAAGGGTCTGGCCTCGCGCTGGAAGTATTTCTGGCAATCGGTGATCGGATTCGCCGTGGCCGGCTGGCTGGCCTGGTCGGCGCATCTGCCGGCGCAGACCGAGCTGATCGTGCCCTTCTTCAAGCATCTGGTGATGCCGCTGGGCGTGACCGGCTTCATCCTGCTCGCCTACTTCGTCATCGTCGGCACCAGCAACGCGGTGAACCTGACCGACGGCGCCGATGGTCTCGCCATCCTGCCGACCGTGATGGTGGCCGGCGCCCTGTCCATTTTCGCCTACGTGGCCGGCCACGCGGTGTTCTCCAAGTATCTCGGCCTGCCGCACATCCCCGGCGCCGGTGAACTGGTGGTGTTCTGCGCCGCCCTGGTCGGCGCCGGCCTGGCCTTCCTCTGGTTCAACGCCTATCCGGCCGAGGTGTTCATGGGCGACGTCGGCGCCCTGGCGCTGGGCGCGGC
>CAZONS010000272.1:0-5108 GCA_964581195.1 uncultured Thiobacillus sp.
AATCGCCGCTGATCGCCTTCCACGTCGCCTTCGACCAGACCATGATCGACCGCGCGCTGAAGACCTTCCTCGGCCTCAGGTTCGGCCACCCCTGGACCGACTTGGCCTATCTGGCCCCCGCCCTCCACCCGGAACTGGCGCGATCGCACCGCACCCTGGATCAGTGGATGGCCCACTTCGGCCTGGGCAATTACGCCCGCCACAACGCCCTCGCCGACGCCCTCGCGACGGCGGAACTGATGCTCGCGCTGCGTGAACGCATGCGCGCCAGGCGGGTCGACAACCTCAGAGACATGCGCGCCCTGGAAAAGGCGCAGCGCATGAACCACTGAACCGCGCGACGCCACCCATCAGGAGCGCCCAGCATGCCCACATCGCACGCGGCCCGGCCGGCCCGCCGACACTCGCCCCACCCGGCACCCCTCGCCATCGCCTCGCTCATGCTCGGCATGACGGCCTGCGCGGCCGCGCCGACACCGGCGAGAATCATCATCGACTTCCGCGCCCCGACCGAGGGCGCCGCGCCGGACCTGCTGGCACGCATGCAACATCAATCCGGCGTGGCGATGCGTTTCTCGGGCTCGGTTTCCCCGCATCGCCACAGCTACGAACTGCGCTGCCCGCCACGCGATGCCCGCTGCGAGACGGCGATCCACAAGCTGCGCGAGGACCCCGCCGTGAGGGACATCGTGCCCGATTCCCCGCGCGCAACCCAGCCCACCCCGCCATGACCCACGCCCGCGCTCTACTCCTCCTGCCCCTGCTGTTCGCCGTTCACGCCCATCACAGTCTGGCCGAGGAAGGCCGTGTCATCGTGAAATACCGGACGACGCCGGAAACCCTGAAACAGGCGCTCGCGCTGGATCGCGCGGCCAGCCTGGGCACGCGGGTCGGCCTGGCCCTGCGTGGCGGCCGCCATGTCGATGCGCGCACCCAGGTGCTGCGCGCCAGCGGCGTCTCCTCGACGGCGCTGGCCGCGCGACTCGCGGCTGAAGCCGATGTCGAATACGCGGTACCGGATCAACTCCGCCAGATCCGCGCCCTGCCCAACGACCCCCTGTACTCCGGCCAATGGCACCTGCGGACGAGTGAAGTCGCGGCAACCCACGCGACCACGGCCTGGGACCAGACCACCGGCGCCGAGAATCTGGTGGTGGCGGTCATCGACACCGGCGCGCGCTACGACCACCCCGATCTGGCGGCCAGACTGCTGCCCGGCTATGACTTCGTCTCCGACGCCGCCAACGCCGGCGACGGCGATGGCCGCGACGCCGACGCCAGCGATCCGGGTGACTACATTTCCATCGCCGACCTGTCCGACCCCGGCCTGCAGGCCGTCTGCGGCGCCGCCCTGGTCCGCCACAACAGCAGCTGGCACGGCACCCGGGTCGCCGGGGTCATCGGTGCCGCGAGCAACAATTCGATCGGCATCGCCGGCACGACCTGGGGCAACAAGCTGTTGCCGGTACGCGTGCTCGGCAAGTGCGGCGGCTACGATTCGGACATCATGGCCGGCATGCGCTGGGCCGCCGGTCTCACGGTACCCGGCATCCCGGACAACCCGAACCCGGCGCGCGTGATCAACATCAGCCTCGGCGGCGACGGCGCCTGCAATGCCGCCTACCAGGACACCGTCAGCGAACTGGCCACGCGCAAGGTGCTGGTGGTGGCCTCCGGCGGCAACGCAACCGGACCGGTGAACAGCCCGGCCAATTGCCCGGGCGTCCTCGCGGTCGGCGGCCTCCGCCACGTCGGCACCAAGGTGGGCTACAGCAGCCTCGGCCCGGAAATCGCCATCAGCGCGCCGGCCGGCAATTGCGTGAACCTCTACGGCCCGTGCCTGTTCAGCATCCAGACCACCACCAACCTGGGCACCAGCGCCCCCGGGACGAACAGCTACACCGACCAGACCAACCACAACGTCGGCACCAGCTTCGCCGCCCCACAGGTCGCCGGCGTCGCGGCGCTGATGCTCTCGCTCAACCCGGCGCTGGGCACGACCGACATGATCACCCGCATCAAGCAATCCGCACGCGCCTTCCCGACCATCGACGACACGATTCCCGTCTGCCCGGAGGTCGTCCCCAGCGGCGACAACATCGGCCAGTGCAACTGCACCACCGCCACCTGCGGCGCCGGCATGCTCGACGCCGCCGCCGCCGTGACCGCCGCCGCGGCGCCCAGCGTCGTGATCAAGCCCCTGGACGCGCTGGTCATGGGCACGCAGATCCGTCTCGACGGCGGCGACAGCGCGGCCATCCCCGGCCGCGTCATCCGCGCCTGGCTCTGGACCCTGGTTTCAGCCCCGGCGGGCGCCAGCCTGACCGCGTTCGACACCCCCACCACGACCCTGCAGGCCACCACGGCGGGAACCTACGACGTGACCCTGACGGTCACCGACGACCACGGCGCCAGCGCCACCGTCGCCACATCCCTGTCCGTCGCCAGCGCGCCACCGCCCGCCCCCGCCTCCGGCGGCGGCGGCGCCCTGGACTGGATCGTCCTGCCCGCGCTGGCCGGCCTGGTCTGGCTGGCGCGACGCGGCAGGCGTCATGGCGTGTCCGAGAACACCAGTTCCGGCACGACCAGCTCCCAGGACTCACAGCGGCAGTGAGGGCGATAGGCCGCCTCGGCATCATCGCGATCGCGGACGATGACGGCCGCGACGCTGGCCGAGTGGAACACCCGGCCAGGCGGGATCGCGAAGCCGCGTGACAACCGTCCGACCGTGATACCGGATGCATCGACCAGTTCCAGCCGGCCTTCCCTTTCCCGCAAGCCGAGCGCGTCACCCGGCTTGAGGCTGGCGATGGCGCCGTGCACGACACTCCCGTCCGGGTAACGCCCGGCATAGCCCAAATCCACATCGGCCAGCGCGCAGAGATGGTATCGATGGGCGAGCGCGGCGGGTGGCGCGTCCAGGATCGCGGTGGCGCGTTCGAGCAGGCACGCCGCCTCCGGCAGGCCGGCCAGCAGCGGATTGGGTGCGTCGAGCCGGGCGAGCGACAGGGTCTGCCTCGCCCGCGTCATCGCCACATAGAGCAGCCGCCTGGGCGCATCAGGATCATCGCCGCGCCCGACCTTGTCCCAAGCGCCATCCAGCACCACCACATGGTCGAATTCGAGGCCCTTGGCGCGGTGAGCCGTCAATAACAGCAACCCGGTCTGGCGCCTGCGCACTTCACGTCCCCATTCCGCCAGCCAGTCGATGAAATGCGTCGTGGGCAACTCCACGCCACGCGTCTCCAGGCCATATTCCTCCAGGGCCTCTCGCAACAGCGACCACCATGGCCCATCCGCCTGCCGGTTCAGCCAGCGCTGGATCAGCGCGTGGTCCACGAGGCCGGTTTGCCTGTCCGCGCGCAACCAGTCGACCAAAGCCTGGGTTTCTCTCAGGCGCCAGAACGGAACCGATTCCTCCTTGGCCATCCGCGCGGGGATGCCCCGCATCTCACAGTAACCGCGCAGCGGCTCCAGATATTTCCATTCCCTCGCGATGACCGCCACCCGGGCCCAATCCCAGTCAGGGTCCAGCCTGGCCATGCGCTCCAACTCGGCCATGACGGCCATGGCCTGGGTCGATCCATTCCGACCGGCGGGCAGTATCTGTACTCGGCCCCGCCCCACGGGATCGATCGTTTGCCACACGCCGCCGGGGGATGACTTGCCGCGTCTGCTATCGATCGTGATCGGGCGATCCCTCTTCATGCGCTGGCCGGCAGTCCCGATGACGGCGTTCGCCGCGTCGATGATATGGATCGTGGAGCGGTAGTTCTCCGTCAGATAGGCCACCCTGGCCGCGTAATCCGCCTCGAAGCGTCTGATGTATTCGACCGACGCGCCATCGAAGGCATAGATGTTCTGGTCGTCGTCGCCGACCGCGAACAGCGTCAGCCTGCCCTCGTCGTCCGCCAGCGTCCGCCCGGCCAGGGCCGCTATCAGCTCGTATTGTTCCGGCCCGACATCCTGATACTCATCGACCAGAATCCAGCGGAAGCCCGCCAGGAGGCGATCGCGCGTCTCGTCCGCCTCCTCCACCGGCTGGCCGCTGCCGCGCAACAGGTCGATCGCCTCGCGCATGATCTCCTTGAAGGTATCGCCATTCACCCGGTTGGCTCGATCGGCGAAACTGGCCCCCACCAGACGCATGGCGAAGGCATGGCAGGTCAGGACCGTCACCCCGCGCGCGTCGTGACCGATCAGGTCGGTCAGCCGCCGCCGGATTTCCACCGCCGCATGGCGGTTGTAGGCCAGGGCCAGGATGCCGCGCGGGTTTTCCCGCCTGACCCGGACCAGGTAGGCGATCCGGTGCACGAGGACACGGGTCTTGCCCGAACCGGGACCGGCCAGGACCAGCACGTTGGTTTGTTCCCGATCATCGGCGACGATGCGCTGTTGAATCGGATTGCTCAGCGACTCGACGATGTCGCGCCAGGACCGCGGCGTGGTCTGTCGTCCAAGCTCCTTGTCCCGCCCCGGCAGCCAGCGGCTGATGAACGTCTCCTGACTCAGCGAGAAATAGTCCATGGCCAGACGCAGGGCCTCCGCCATCGCCTTGAGACCTCGCTGCACATACTCGGCCATCACGTGGATCTGGATGACCTGCTCCGCGTAGTGCAGTTGCAGGGGCGCGAAGTCGGCCTTGACGAAGCCGCGCTTCTCCCGCGCCAGGCGGATCGTCATCGCCGGGCGAAAGATCGCCAGGCCCTTGTTCAGGCGAATGACTTCCTGCTCATGCATCCAGAGCAAGGCGCGATCCAGCAATTTCGTCGGTTCCTTGACCTCGGCCCCGAGCACCAGGTCAGCCTGCAAGGCCGCGAGCAGTCTCCCCAGCGTGGTTTCCGCCAGGAGATCGGTCCCCCGCTGGCCTTGCGGCAGACACGCCAATAGATGCGTCAACAGCAGCTCGGCGGCGGCGCGCCTCAAGCGGGCGGTCTTCTCCAGCGCCGACCACTCCCGCTGCAACGAAACCTGCACGGTCTCATCGTCGAGCCTGCGCAGTCGCACGCTGCCCACACCGCTGTCCTCGCCCCGGCCATCGTTGGCCAGCCCCTTCAACAACTGCATGACACGCCGCGGCAAGGCGTGTGCATGGCCCTGGTCCTTGA
>CAZONS010000273.1:0-5089 GCA_964581195.1 uncultured Thiobacillus sp.
CGGTGGTATCTACTACATTGAGCCGCAGGCCGCTCCCGAGCGGCTGCCGTACTCGGTGCGCGCCAAGCGCATCGACGGTGTAGAGTAATTTCGCATCCAATACATCCAGGAGAACTCATCATGGCAATGAAAATCGTCCAAGCCGAATGCACGTCCTGTGGCGACTGCGTGCCGGTTTGCCCAACCCAGTCGATTACCGACAAGGGCGGCATCTTCAAGATCAACAAGGACACCTGCACGGAGTGCGAAGGCGAAGATTCGCCCAAGTGCGTGATCGCCTGCCCGGCCGGCGACGCCTGCATCGTGTACCTCTAATACGCCGCATCGCCGACCTCGGGCCGCCATGATCAACGAAATACCGGTGGTCGCGGTCGGCATGTAAGGCGTTTTAGTTAGCCGTACTGCAGCAAACCAACCCCAATTGCCGCCCGCGGCCGGTCGCAAGAACCGGCCGATGCTGGCGGTGCGGAGTAAATTCCGCAAAACGTTGTCGCCACGAAGCAGGGCGGCAACGACCGAACGGACCGCAGCGCTCGAAAGGAGTAATAGATGACAACCTCCATGACCCGCGAAGCCGCGTTGCGTCTCGGCCTGGCAGCACGTGAATTGCCCGGCCTGGGTGTGCCTGCCCTGGTGCAGGGAATCGCCGAGCGTTTCGAATTGCCGCTGACCGAAACCAAGTTGGCCAGCATCACCGTGACCGACCTGCGTGACATCATCGCCGGCGATGATCATGCCGACCAGGACTGCCAGGTCGGCTACGATATGGAAACCCTGAAGCGCGCCGTGCGCTTCCTCTGGGGCGAAGGCGTGACCGGTAGTGATCTGCCGACGCTGGATGCCTACGCCGAGGGCGATATGCCCGGCTCGATTCGCGTCGCCTGTGCCTCGAATTCCGGTGAAGAAATTGATGGCCATTTCGGTTCCAGTGAGCGCTTCCTGATCTATCAACTGTCGCCGACCGAGATGCGCCTGATCGACGTGCGCTCGACGCTCGAAGCCGACCACGCCGAAGACCGCAACCTCTCTCGCGCTACCCTGATTGGCGATTGCCAGGTGGTGTATCTGCAATCCATCGGCGGTCCTGCTGCCGCCAAGGTGGTCCGAGCTGGCGTGCATCCGGTCAAGCTGCCCAGTGGCGGCAAGGCCCGGGAAGTGCTGACCCAGTTGCAACAAGCCCTGCAAAGTCCACCGCCCTGGCTGGCCAAGATCATGGGCGTGGAGGCCGCTTCCCTCGCGGCCTACCGGGAACTGGCTGAAGCGGACGACGAATAATGGCGGGTATCGAGACCACGCTGCTGGATGGGGTGCTCGCCCACGTGGCGAGCAAGCCTGTCACCAGCTACGACGCCCTGGCGCAAGACCTGCGCGCCACTTTCTCCGGTCGCCAGATTTCCGTGTGTGGTGAAGACGATATTTCTCCGCGCATCAAGCCGGTGGCCGAAAATGCTGTTTGCCTGCTCTATCTGGTTGCCAGCGGCGAACACTGTCTGAGCCTGACCAATGATGCGGAGGCGGCCACAGGGATTGTGGTGGCCCTGCGCGGTGAAGACGACTGACCCTGATCAGGTCGCCGCGCAGTCGGCAACCCCTGCGCCCGGGGCGCAGTCCCCCTGCGTCGACTGCCCCCATGCCGCCAGCCTGTTGGCGTCTGGCCGATGCCAGCCTCAGGAGTCCTGCGTGCGCTCGGTAAGCGGTCGGCAAATGGATAATTTCTTTCGCGCGAACCCGGAAACTGCGGGCGACTACCTTACCGATCCCCACTGGGAGCGGCGCGCGGTCGCCGTGCGCTATGCCCCGCTTGAGGCTGTGCGCACGCTGATCCGCGATCCGGATGAAGTGGTGCGGCGTGTGGTCGTGATGCGCCTGCCGCCTGAAGAGTTGTTGCAGATGCGGCGTGATGTGGACCGGGAAGTCCGTATCACCGTCGCCCAGCGTTTGCCCGTAGACGATTTGCTGGTGATGGCGGGTGACGCTGATTACATGGTGCGCATTGTTGTCGCACGGCGCATGTCCCATGGTCGCTTGCCGCGCCTGATCGACGATCCCGAACGGGAAGTGCGCAAGACCGTTGCCCAGCGGCTGCCTGCATTTGCACTCGGCAAACTGTTGAACGATCCCGAGCCTGAAGTCCGGCGCATTGTGGCCGAGCGTGCCTTGCCGGACGATGCCGTGAAACTGCTGGCCGACCCGGAGTGGACCGTACGTTTTGCCGCACTCCACCGGGTACCGCGCGAAGCGGCGCGCGCGCTGCTTGACGATCCCGAACCCGATGTCCGCCGCCTGGCCTGGGAGCGCCTGGCGGAAACCGATCATCCCGAGGAGACCTGAAATCGTGAGCGATGCACAGACCCCGAATGCCGGGTGTTCTACCTGTTTCGAGCGTGCTCTGGCACTGTTCGATGCTGCCAATGCCGCCGATCCGCGGCAGGAGACCGACGCCAACGGCAAGGCTTGGCCGTTCGAATTGCTCTACGCCAACCGGATGAGCGAAATGCTGGCGCGTTTCCACCCGCAGGCCAGCGAAATCGAGCACCTCGCCGTGCGTGCCCAACACATCGAACGCTGGAAGACCCCACGGGAAAACTATCCGATGGACCGGGCGGGCTATCTGCAATGGCGCACCGGTCTCTACAAGTATCACGCCGAAACGGCAGCGCGGCTGATGGCCGAAGCCGGTTGCGATGCGGATGCCATTGAGCGCGTGAAGACCGCCATCGGCAAGAAAGGCCTCAAGGTGAATGCCGAGTCCCAGACGGTGGAAGACATCGCCGACCTCGTCTTCATTGAACACTACATGCTGTCCTTCGCCGCCAAGAAGGCTGCTTACAGCGAAGAAAAGTGGCTCGACATCATTCGCAAGACCTGGCAGAAGATGTCGGAGCCTGCGCATGCCTTTGCCCTGTCGGGCCAGATCAAATTACCGGAACCGCTCGTTCCGCTCATTCTCAAAGCCATCCAGGGCGCATAACGTTATTTCAGGGAGAACAACATCATGTCCGCCACGACTCAGGATTTCAATCTGTCGAAACTTTCCCAGGCACTCGCCGAGGCCTGCGTGCAGGTGTCGGTCTCGCAGGGCCCGGCGGGTCTGGCCCGCGAACTGGCGCAGATCGCCCCGCAGTACAACTTCCGCGAAGTGCTGGCGCGCGGCGGCTGGTATCGTCTGGGTGGCGTGGTCGATGGTCAGGGCCAGCATGTGGCTGACGACCTGGAGCGCTGGGCCGAGGATGAGTTGGCCGCTCACGATGACGACATCGCCTCGATGGCAGCGGATTACGCCGACCGCAAGCTGCGGGCGACGCGCCTGACCGGCAAGACCCATTACTGGGTCGCGCGCACCGGTAACGGCGCGGGCGATTTCATCCAGCTGGAAATCGAGGAACTGCAAGAAGTCGTTTGCCACACCCTCTTTGGTGAGCAAGTGCCGACGACGCTGGAAGACCTGGTGGACCCGCGCGATGCCTGCCCCGGCAACCAGTCGGCTCTCGGCGTGCCTTTCTATACGCTGCGTCGTGTAACGGACATTGCCGACTTTCTCTCCGGCATGCGTGCCCAGAAACCCGATCCCCAGCCCGTGCATCGCTTCCTGGAAGCCTGGCAGGCCAGCACGGCCAGTCACGCCACCGAATTCAGCAACCACTGGGTCGTCGCCGTGCGCGAGCATCTCGATCGCTATCGCCAGCCGATTCGCGGCGCCACGCCGGTAGCCGCGCTCAATGGCGCTGCGCCCCGCTTCGAAACCGGCTACGCCGCGCGCGGTCTGGCTCTGGCCGAAGCACTCCACCGCTTCGACAAGCAAGTTGGCTATCCCATGGCCTGGTTCTTCCACATGATCACCACCAAGAGCGTGCCCCATGCCGTGGCGGCGGCCGTCGTTGAAGATGCGCAAAGCGGCTTTAGCTACCTGCCCGAGCGCGATGTGCAGGTGGTGCGCGACTGGTTGCATCGTCCCTACGGCTTCTGAGCCATGGTGCTCAAGCGCGAGGCCAGTTGCCCGCTGTGCGGCGCCAAGCTGGCGCCGGCCCAGGTGCTGGATGCCTGCGAGGAAGTCGTGGACGCGGCCCAGGGGATACTCGGTTGCCACTGCCCGTACTGCCAGGGCTATTTCGAAGTCAAGCCGACGGCAGAATCCGTGGAGATCGGCTATCTGCGCAATGGCTGTTTCGAGACCGTCGTCTCCCTGCCGGTGGACGGACTGGCCATGTTGCGTGATACAGCCACCGGTCTGCTGCGCATCCGCCTCGGCGGCCGGGACTGGAAGTTCGAGGAATAAGCCGCCGCTAGGGAATGCCTTGGCAGCCAGATAATTGCCGGGCTCCCATTGATCGCCGTCTCACCAGCGCCGACTTTTCAGGCGCTGGTGGTTCTTGCGGTGTCACTTGTCCTGTTTGGCGAGTTCCGCCAATTCTTCCGCACTGAACACCCGTGAGCGGGTGTGAAAGGCCTTGCCCTCCGGCCCTTCGAGAGAGAAGGTGCCGCCGGTGCCGGCGATTACGTCGATGATCAGCTGGGTGTGCTTCCAGGTTTCGTACTGCGCCTTGCCGATGTAGAAGGGACAGCCGCCGATATCACCAAGATAGACATCGCCCGGCCCGATGAGGATCTCGCCGGGCAGCAGGCAGTTGGCGGCGCTGTTGTCGCAGCAGCCACCGGACTGGTGGAACATCAGTTCAGGGCCGTGCTTCTGTTTGAGAAATTCGATCAGCTCTAGGGCAGCGGGGGTGGCGACGACTTTTTCGACCATGGGACTCTCCCATTAAGCAGCACTGAAATGGCGCAAAAAACGCAAAGCCTGCTGTGAAAAAACGGGGGCGGACCGGCGGCCGCCCCCGGAGCTCGCAGGGCGCGAGGGGGAGGAAGCAAAGGCGCCCGCCGGGTATGTCGTGCCGTACGTTTGGCAACGACAGCGTCGGCCGGGCGCGAGAACATCAGAAGAAGCCGAGCTTTTGTTCCGCGTAGCTCACCAGCAGGTTCTTCGTCTGCTGGTAGTGATCCAGCATCACCTTGTGGGTCTCGCGCCCGATGCCGGATTCCTTGTAGCCGCCGAAGGCCGCGTGGGCCGGGTAGGCGTGGTAGCAGTTGGTCC
>CAZONS010000274.1:0-5066 GCA_964581195.1 uncultured Thiobacillus sp.
TGTTCGGCTGCTGGACCTCGGTGTCGCGCAAGTCCGTGCTGCCGGTGTTCAAGGAACTCAACGGCCTGCTCTTCTACCCGGTGCAGTACGAGGGCGAGGAACTGGAGAAGAACGTCTTCTACACCGGCGCCGCGCCCAACCAGCAGGCCATTCCCGCCGTCGAGTACCTGATGAGCAAGGACGGCGGTTCCGCCAAGCGCTTCGTGCTGCTGGGCACCGACTATGTCTATCCGCGCACCACCAACAAGATCCTGCGCGCCTTCCTGAAGAGCAAGGGTGTGAAGGACGCGGACATCATGGAGGAGTACACCCCCTTCGGTCATAGCGACTATCAGACCATCATCGCCAAGATCAAGAAGTTCGCCGGCGAGGGCAAGAAGACCGCCGTGGTGTCCACCATCAACGGCGACTCCAACGTGCCCTTCTACAAGGAACTCGGCAACGCCGGCCTGAAGGCGACCGACGTGCCGGTGGTGGCGTTCTCGGTGGGCGAGGAAGAATTGCGCGGCGTCGACACCAAGCCGCTGGTCGGCCACCTGGCCGCCTGGAACTACTTCCAGTCGATCAAGAACCCGACCAACGCCAAGTTCATCAAGTCGTACCGGGCCTGGGCCAAGAAGCAGAAGCTGCCCAACGCCGACACCGTGGTCACCAACGATCCGATGGAAGCCACCTACGTCGGCATCCACATGTGGAAGCAGGCCGTGGAAAAGGCCAAGTCCACCGATGTCGACAAGGTCATCGCCGCCATGGGCGGGCAGACCTTCAAGGCGCCGTCCGGCTTCACCATCAAGATGGACGAGAAGAACCATCACCTGCACAAGCCGGTACTGATCGGCGAAGTGAAGGCCGACGGCCAGTTCAACGTGGTCTGGAAGACCAAGGGTCCGGTCCGCGCGCAGCCGTGGAGCCCGTACATCCCCGGCAACGACAGGAAGAAGGATGTGCCTGACAGCCAGTAAGCGAAGGACTGGCGCTCTCCCTCGGGAGGGCGTCATTCCCGCGCGTCTGTAGCGCAGGCTTCCAGCCTGCTCGCAAGGCAGCCCCAGGATGCAGGCTGGAAGCCTGCGCTACAGGTGCGCCGGAATGACCGAACCCAGAACCCCATGACACGACACTTCCTCTCCCTCCTCCTCCTCTGGCTCCTCGCCCTGCCCGCCCTCGCCGCGCTCGATCCGGCCGTGGTGAAGCAACTGGCGACGGACGATTCCGACGCCAAGATCGCGGCCATCCAGACACTCGGCGCCAGCGGCGACCGCGAAGCGTTGACGCTGCTCAAGGCGCTGGCCAACGACGAACTGCTGGCGACCCCGGACGGCCAGGTCTTCCTGATGCCCGAGGAAACGGCGATCGACGCCGTGACCGGCGTCGAACTGACTCCGCAGCCGGAGGAATACGACGCCATCGGCATCAACAACCGCATCCGCGCCGAGTTGGCCAACGCCATCGCCGGTCTGCGCCTGATGAATCCGGACCGCGAGGTGCGGCTGACCGCGGCGCGCGAGTTGCAGAGCAACGCCGGTCTCGAACTCGTGCCCATCCTGACCCGCGCCCTGAGCAAGGAGAGCGACGCCGAGATCAAGACGCTGCTGGAACAGGCGCGGGCCCAGGCCAACCTGGCCGCCCCCGATGCCGCGACCCGCCTGGAGGCGGCGCGGCAGTTGGCGAAGAGCGCCAGCGCGAACGCCCGCGGCCTGCTGCTGCCCCTGCTCGACGCCGGCAACGAGCCGGACCCGCGAGTGCGCGAAGCGGCGGCGGCGGCGATCGATGCGATCGAATCGCGCCTGGTGCTGGGCGAGACGCTGGGCAAGATGTTCACCGGCCTCTCCCTGGGCAGCATCCTGCTGCTGGCGGCGCTGGGGCTGGCCATCATCTACGGCGTCATGGGAGTCATCAACATGGCCCATGGCGAACTGTTGATGGTGGGCGCCTACACCACCTATTTCACCCAGAACCTGTTCCGCGCCTGGCTGCCGGACTATCTCGACTGGTACGTGCTGGCCGCCATCCCCGCCGCCTTTGTCACCGCCGCCCTGGTGGGCATGTTGCTGGAGCGCGTAGTGATCCGCCATCTCTACGGGCGGCCGCTGGAAACCCTGCTCGCCACCTGGGGCCTCTCACTGATCCTGATCCAGGCGGCGCGCGTGCTGTTCGGCGCCCAGAACGTGGAGGTCGCCAACCCGGCCTGGATGTCCGGCGGCGTCGAGGTGATGGCCGGCCTGGTGCTGCCGTGGAACCGCATCGTCATCATCGGTTTCACCCTGTTCGTGCTGGCCCTGGTCTGGGCGCTGATGCAGCGCACGCGGCTGGGTCTGTTCGTGCGCGCCGTCACCCAGAACCGGCCGATGGCCGGGTGCGTGGGCGTGCCGACCGCGCGCATCGATACCCTCGCCTTCGGTCTGGGCGCCGGCATTGCCGGCCTCGGCGGCGTCGCCCTGTCGCAGATCGCCAACGTCGGCCCGGACATGGGCCAGGGCTACATCGTCGACTCCTTCATGGTGGTGGTGCTGGGCGGCGTCGGGCAGTTGGCCGGCGCGGTCTGGGCGGCGCTCGGCCTCGGCGTCGTGACCAAGTTCCTGGAAGGCTGGGCCGGCGCCGTGATCGCCAAGATCGTCGTCCTGATCATCGTCATCGTCTTCATCCAGAAACGGCCCCAGGGATTGTTCGCCCTCAAGGGGCGGTTCGTGGAGAACTGAAATGCGTACCCCCTTCACCCTCCGCCTCCTCACCGCCACGCCGCGCGCCGGCTGGATCGCCCTCGCGGTGTTCGCCGCCGTCGCCCTGCTGCTGCCGGCGCTGCATCTGTTCGTCGCGCCGGACAACCCACTCTACGTGTCCAACTACGTCATCACCCTGGCCGGCAAGATCATGTGCTACGCCATCGTCGCGGTGGCGATGGACCTGATCTGGGGCTATGCCGGCATCCTCTCGCTCGGCCACGGCCTGTTCTTCGCCCTCGGCGGCTACGCCTTCGGCATGTACCTGATGCGCGAGATCGGCAGCGATGGCTCCTACCACTCGCACCTGCCCGACTTCATGGTCTTCCTCGACTGGAAGGAACTGCCCTGGTACTGGACCGGTTCCGACTCCTTCCTCTGGGCCATGCTGCTGGTGCTGCTGGTGCCGGCGCTGGTGGCCTATGTGTTCGGCTACTTCGCCTTCCGCTCGCGGATCAAGGGGGTGTACTTCTCCATCATCACCCAGGCGCTGACCTACGCCGCCATGCTGTTCTTCTTCCGCAACGAGACCGGCTTCGGCGGCAACAACGGCTTCACCGACTTCCGGCGCATCCTCGGCCACGACATCACCTCGCCGGAAATGCGGGTGACCCTGTTCATGCTCTCCGCCCTGATGCTGATGCTGACCCTGATCGTCGGGCGCTACCTGGTCACCTCCAAGCTGGGCCGCGTGCTGACGGCGATCCGCGACGCCGAGAGCCGGGTCATGTTCATCGGCTACAACCCGCTGCGCTACAAGCTGTTCATCTGGACCTTCTCGGCCATGCTCTGCGCCATCGCCGGCGCGCTCTACGTGCCGCAGGTGGGCATCATCAACCCGGGTGAGATGTCGCCGGCGAACTCGATCGAGATCGCCATCTGGGTGGCGGTGGGCGGCCGCGGCACCCTGATCGGCCCGGTCATCGGCGCCGCCCTGGTGAACCTGTTCAAGAGCTACTTCACCGTCGCCTTCCCGGAGTACTGGCTGTTCTTCCTCGGCGCCCTGTTCGTGATGGTGACGCTGTGGCTGCCGGAAGGCGTGGTGGGACTGTGGAAACGAATCAAGGCGCGGAGCGCGGCATGAGCAAGGCAACGACATACGAGGAAGGACACGGCGATGGCGGCGCAACCGACGGCCATCTGCTGCGCGCGGGCGTCGACATCTCGCACAAGGTCATCCTCTACCTGGACGACATCTCGGTCAGCTTCGACGGCTTCAAGGCGCTGAACCAGCTCACCCTGGCCATCGACGCCGGCGAGCTGCGCTGCATCATCGGCCCCAACGGCGCCGGCAAGACCACCATGATGGACGTCATCACCGGCAAGACGCGGCCGGATTCCGGCACCTGCTTCTTCGGCCAGACCCTGGACCTGACCCGGATGACCGAACCGGAGATCGCCCATGCCGGCATCGGCCGCAAGTTCCAGAAGCCGACCATCTTCGATAACCACACGGTATTCGAGAACCTGGAACTGGCGATGAAGACCGACAAGCGCGCCTGGACCAGTCTGTTCGCCTGGCTCGGCAGCGAGGGCCGCGACCGGATCAGCGACACCCTGAAACTGATCCGTCTCGACCAGGAGGCCGACCGTCTCGCCGGCCTGCTCTCGCACGGCCAGAAGCAATGGCTGGAGATCGGCATGCTGCTGATGCAGGAACCGCAACTGCTGCTGCTCGACGAGCCGGTGGCGGGCATGACCGACGACGAGACCGAGCGCACCGGCGAACTGTTCAAGTCGCTGGCCGGCAAGCACAGCCTGGTGGTGGTGGAGCACGACATGGCCTTCATCGAGCAACTCGGCGGCAAGGTCACCGTGCTGCACGAGGGCGCGGTGCTGGCCGAGGGCGACCTGGCCACGGTGCAGGCCGACCCCAGGGTGGTGGAGGTGTATCTTGGCCGCTGAAATTCGAGTGCGACCCACCGTAGGGCGGAAAAGCGGCCTCATCGCGCCTTCCGCCGGGATTTGTCGGAAGGCGCCGGCAAAAGGCCGCCGGCTTTTCCGACCTACGCCGAGTGGGGGTGCCCGGCGCCCCACCGTAGGGCGGAAAAGCGGCCTCATCGCGCCTTCCGCCGGGCTCTGTCGGAAGGCGCCGGCAAGAGGCCGCCGGCTTTTCCGACCTACGCCGAGTGGGGTGCGCGGCCCCCGTAGGGTGGAAAAGCGGCTTCATCGCGCCTTCCGCCGGGATCTGTCGGAAGGCGCCGGCAAGAAGCCGCCGGCTTTTCCGACCTACGCCGAGTGGGGGGTGGCCCCCGTAGGGCGGAAAAGCGGCCTCATCGCGCCTTCCGCCGGGCTCTGTCGGAAGGCGCCGGCAAGAGGCCGCCGGCTTTTCCGACCTACGCCGAGTGG
>CAZONS010000275.1:0-5057 GCA_964581195.1 uncultured Thiobacillus sp.
GCCTCCGGGAAGTGCTCGGCCAGCGTTTCCTCAAGCCGCTGCGTGCCGTGGCCGGCCGCGCGCAGGTCGACGCCGCCACAATCCGGGCAGGATTCCGGCGGTCGCGTGTTGAGGCCGCAATGGTGGCAGACCAGGCGATAGCCCCCGCCTGAACGGTGCAGCACCAGATGCGCGGAACAGCGCGGACAGGGAAAGACATGGCCGCAGCCGTTGCACAGCAGGGTGGGGGCATAGCCGCGCCGGTTGATGAACACCAGGCTCTGTTCGCCGCGCGCCAGGGTGGCTTCGAGGGCGCCGCGCAGGGCATGGGTGAGGCCCTGCTTGGGGCGGTCGCCGCGACTGTCGATCAGCCTGATCTGGGGCAGGCTGGCCTGGGCATGCGCGCGGACGGCGAGACTGAGCAGGTGATAGCGGCCGGACTTGGCGTTCTTCCAGGATTCCAGCGATGGCGTGGCCGAGCCGAGCACGACCGGCACCCCGGCCTGCCGCGCGCGCCAGACCGCCACGTCGCGCGCGGAGTAACGCATGCCTTCCATCTGCTTGTAGGAAGTGTCGTGCTCCTCGTCGACCACGATCAGGCCGAGTCGCGACAAGGGCGTGAAGACCGCGAGGCGGGTGCCCAGGATGATGTCGGCGTCGCCCCGCAGCGCGGCCAGCCAGCCGGCGCGCCGCTCGCCGTCGGCCAGCCCGCTGTGCAGGCCGATCAGGCGACGGTCGGGAAAACGCAGGCGGAAGCGCTCGGTGAGTTGCGGGGTCAGGTGGATTTCCGGCACCAGGATCAGGGCCTGGCGACCGCGCGCCAGGACATCGGCGACGAGACGCAGGTAGACCTCGGTCTTGCCGCTGCCGGTGACGCCATGCAGCAGCCATGGCGAGAAGCCGTCGCCGGCGGCGCGGAGGGTGTCGAGGGCGGCGGCCTGCTCCGGCGTCGCGGTCGGGATGGCCGCCTCGCGGACGGCGGGCGGGCCGGGACTGACCGCTTCCACCCAGCCGCGCTTGAGCCAGGCGCGCAGCAGCGTCTTTTCCCGCTCGGACAGCGTCGCCCGCGCCACCGGGCTGTCGAGCAGACGCGTGGCGAGAGCATGCTGCGCCGGTTTGCGCGCATCGATGCCCGCCAGTTCGGCGCGGCCCGCCTCGCTCGGCGCATAGACGGCCGCCGCGGCCGCCTGCGTCGCGCGGCCGCCGCGACGCAGGGCGGGGGGCAGCAGCGCGCTCAGGACCGCGCCGAGGGCATGGTGGTAATAGCCGGCGGCGAAGCGGGCCAACGCCAGCAGATCCGCCGGCAGGGGCGGCGTTTCGCGGTCGATCAGCCTGACCGTCTTCAGGGCCTCGGGCGGGACATCGCTGTGTTGCGCCAGTTCCACCAGCACGCCCACCCGGAGGCGCGGCCCGAACGGCACCTCGACCCGACGGCCGATGTCGGCTGCCTCCGCCGTCGGCGCCAGGTAGTCGAACAGGCGGTCGAGCGGGGTGTCGAGCGCGATGCGGGCGATCGGGCTCATCGTCGGCAAGGCCCCCGGGAGGGCGCGCGGCGGGAGAGGGCCGCTGGCGTTGAAGGATTCATGTTGCAGAGCCGCATCCGATCTCGGTAATTAAACTGCGAAGTTAATGTGACTTCTTAGAAGAGGGAGCAAAGCCGGTGCCCGCCAAGGAGGTTTTGAAGTTGTCCACCGAAGCTGTGGATAACCATGTGGACAAGCTGTCATGAAAGGGTCAAAAACGCTTGTACAACGGCACCTTATCCCAACAGCCCAATTTTTGGGCACAATAAAACGCATTAGATATCAATGGGTTACGTTTGTGCTCTGAAGTGTCCATGGGACGCGGGTCGTTGCGGAAGTCAAGCCCAAAAAATGTGCATAAGTTCTTGCTAATTTTCTGCAAGCTGGTAGGGCCGCGCCGGCTGGGGCTGGATCAGTGGCCCGGTGTCGCTGTCAAGTCGGCATCGCTGGCGCCGGGGTCGCCGTCCGATGTTTCCGTGGCCCATTCCACCAGGGCGTCCTGGGCGCGTCCAGCGACTTCGGCATGGCCATGGTTGATCAGGAAGACCACGACGCGACGGCCGCCATTCGGGGTGCGGGCGTAACCCGCCAGATTGCGCGCGCCCCTGAGACTGCCGCTCTTCAGCCAGGCCTGGCCACGGGCGGCGGAGCCATTGAGCCGGTTCTTCTGGGTGCCTTCGACGCCCACCGCCGGCAGCGAGGCGGCAAACTCGAACCAGACCGGCTGTCGTGTGGCCCAGCGCAGGATGCGGGCCAGGGCGAAGGCCGAGATGCGTTCGATGCGGGAGAGGCCGGAGCCGTTTTCCAGCACCAGCTTGCCGCATTCGAGATCGCGTTCGGCCAGCCACTCGCGCAGCGCCCGCTCTCCCTTGTCCCAGGTCGCGGGGGCGCCATGGCGGGCGGCGCCGAGGTTGAGGAACAGCATCTTGGCCATGACGTTGTTGCTGAACTTGTTGGTGTCGCGTACCAGTTGCGCGAGCGGGAGCGAGTCCTGTTCGAGCAGCGGGCGAGCGGCGGGCGGGGTGGCGCCGCCGATCACGTCTCCCGCCAGACGGCCGCCGAGTTCGCTCCAGAGCCGGCGAAACCAGGCGGCCGTGGTGGCTTCGGGCGAGAGCAGGTTGAGCGCGAGGCTCCGGTCGCCGCAGGCCGTGGCGTAGCGGCCGCTCAGCGTCAGGGTGTCGTCCGCCAGGGTCATCTGCTCGCGCTGGCCATAGCACGGGCCGGCGTCGACGCTCATCTGGTTGGCGAGGGCGGGCGTGACCAGTGGCGGGTCGAACCGCGCTTCCACGCCAGACGCGGCGCCGGCCAGGCGCAGCGACACGGTGTTGAAGTTGACCAGCAGGGCGGCGGGTGGGGCGTTGTAGGGCCGTAGCGGGGCATCGTCGAAGGCGGCGGGGTCGATCGGGTCGAGTTGGTAGTAGCCGCCATCCAGGACCACATCGCCATGGATGTCGCGTACGCCGCGGGCGCGGATTTCGCGCAGCAGCAGCCAGAAGCGTTCCTGGGTCAGCGCCGGGTCGCCGCCGCCCTGAAGAATCAGGCGACCGTCGAGGATGCCGTCCTTGAGCGTGCCGTCGACCAGAACGCGGGTCTTGAAGGTGTGCGCGGGGCCGAACTGATCGAGCGCGGCGAGGGTGGTGACCAGTTTCATCACCGAGGCCGGGTTCAGGGAGCGCTCGACACCATGTTCCAACAGGGGGCGCCCGGCGTCGAGGTCGTGGACGACGGCGGCGACATGGCTGTCCGGGACGCCGGCGAGACTCAGCGCCTTCGCTACCGGCGGCGGCAGTTCGGCGTGGGCCAGGCCCAGCCAGAACGACAGGGCCACGCCGGCAAGACGGGCCCGGGACGACACCGGTGGCGGCGCCTGGGTGACCTCAACGCTCGGCAAGGTCTTCGACGTACCAGTCCATCGCTTCCAGCAGGCCTTCCTTGATGCGATGGCTGGGTTCATAGCCCAGCAGCGTCCGGGCCTTGCTGATGTCCGCGAGGGAGTGGCGCACGTCGCCGGCGCGGAAGTCGCGGTAGCTGGGCTTGAAGTCCTTCAGATGCGGGAAGCGCGGCTCCAGGGTGGAGCGGATCGCCTCGAACAGATCGTTGAGGGTGGTGCGGTCGCCCACCGCGACGTTGTAGACCTGGTTGGCGGCATCCGGATGCGTGGCGGTGGCGGCCAGCAGGTTGGCCTGCACGGTGTTGGCGATGTAGCAGAAGTCGCGGCTGGTCTCGCCATCGCCGTTGATGTAGACCGCTTCGTTCTTGATCATCGCCGCCGTCCACTTCGGCACCACGGCGGCATAGGCGCCTTCCGGGTCCTGGTGGGCGCCGAAGATGTTGAAGTAGCGCAGGCCGATGCAGTGGAAGCCATAGGCGCGGGCGAACACCTCGGCGTACTGCTCGTTGACCAGCTTGGTCACGGCGTAGGGCGACAGCGGCTTGCCGATCACGTCCTCCACCTTGGGCAGGCCGGGGTGGTCGCCGTAGGTGGAACTGGAGGCGGCATAGACGAAGCGAGCGACGCCGGCATCGCGCGCCGCCACCAGCATGTTGAGGAAGCCGTCGATGTTGGCGCCGTTGGTGGTGATGGGGTCTTCCAGGGAGCGCGGCACCGAGCCGAGCGCGGCCTGATGCAGCACGTAATCGACCCCCTTGCACGCTTCGTGGCAATCCATCTGGACGCGGATGTCGCCCTCGGTGAAGCGGAAACGGGCCCATTGCTCGGGCGTGACCGCGGCCTGGATCTGGTGGAGATTGTGGCGATGGCCGGTGGCGAAGTTGTCGAGGCCGACCACGTTCTGATCCAGCTTGAGCAGGGTTTCCAGCAGATTGCAGCCGATGAAGCCGGCCACCCCGGTGATCAGCCAGGTTTTCGGGTCGGTGGGCAGGTTCGAGCGGAGTTGTTCGTAGGCGGTCATGGCGAGAAGCGGTAGTGCCGGCGTCCCCGCCGGCATGAGAAAACGCCGGCGAGGACGCCGGCGCTGGATTACAGCCGCCAGAGCTTGAAGCCGGCCGACTTGATGGCTTCCTGATCGTAAGCCGATTTGACGTCGGTGAAGACGCCGCCCTTCTTCAGCTTCGCGGTCAGCTCCGCCAGCGGCATGGCCAGGTATTCCTTGTGCGAGACGGCGGCGACGATGGCGTCGGCGGCGTCGGGCAGCGCATCCCAGGGGGTGAGGCTGATGCCGTACTCGTGCTCGGCTTCCGGCGATTCCGCGATGGGGTCGTGGACGCTGACGTCACAGCCGAAGGACTGCAGTTCGTTGATCAGGTCGGCGACCTTGGAGTTGCGCAGGTCGGGGCAGTTCTCCTTGAAGGTGAGGCCCAGCACGATCACCTTGGCGCCCTTCACGGCGCCGCCGTTGTTGATCATGCCCTTCACCGTCTGCTGCGCCACATAGGCGGCCATGCCGTCGTTGATGCGGCGGCCGGCGAGGATGACCTGCGGGTGGTAGCCCAGCATGTCGGCCTTGTGGGTGAGGTAGTAGGGGTCGACGCCGATGCAATGGCCGCCGACCAGGCCGGGGCGGAACGGCAGGAAGTTCCACTTGGTGCCGGCGG
>CAZONS010000276.1:0-5057 GCA_964581195.1 uncultured Thiobacillus sp.
GCCAGGTTTCTCGCCTGGATGCGCGAGCACGGCGCGCGCCTGTTCCTGGGGGTGATGGGCCAGCAGGACATGCCAAGCGAGATGCAAGGCCCTTTCGCGTCGATGCTCGGGATGGAGCTATGGAACCACCTGCCGCGCCCGGACAACGACTTCAAGCCGCGCAAGCTGCGCGAACCGGGACGCAACGACCCCTGCATATGCGGCTCCGGACTCAAGTACAAGCAATGTTGCGGCGGCGTGGGGCGGCCACCGACCCCGTTCGGCGAGGCCGTGCTGCTGCCCAGCGTCCTCGACCTGCTGAGCAAGAAGGATCTGGCGGCGCTGCCGCCGCGCCGCTTTTCGCCGGAACTGCTGGCGGCCACCGCCGGCGCATGGTCCGAAGGCGGCGACCCGGCGCGCGCCTGCGTGTTGCTGGAGCCGCTGTTCAAGGACCCGCGCGCGCTCGACGAGCGCCATGCCGATGCCTTCGACGTGCTGATGGATGCCTACCTGAAATTGCGCAAGCCGCGCAAGCGCAAGGACCTGCTGCGAACCTGCCTCGCCAGCGCCAGCCCGATCCTGCGCGGCACGGCGCGACAGCGCGAGGCGGTGATGCTGCTCGATGGCGGCCACGCCGCTGTCGCCTGGCGGGCCTTTCACGAGGCCATGCGCGAGAACCCGGACGACCCTTCCCTGGCGGCACTGGAAATCTCCATGCTCCAGGGCGAGGGCCGCGTCGACCAGCTCCGGCAGCGCGCCCGTTTCTGGCTTACGAAGCTGCGCCGGCGTCCGGACGCCGGCGAACTGGATCCGATCATCGACCTCCTGCAAGGCGTCGTCGACGACCCGCAAGCCTTCGGCGATCAATTCATGGCGCAATCCCTGCCGGAACTGCACGCGTTCGCCACTGTACTGACCGCGCTGCCCCCAATCCGCAAGCCGCCGAAGATCGAGCTGACGGATGACGGCCACGGCATCCTTCACGACGCCCTGTCCGAGCGCGCCCTCGCCGACTTACTGGAACGGCTGGAACAGCGCGATCTGGGTATCGCCCAGGCCTGGCTGGCGCACCATCCCGCCGCCTGGGATGCGCTGACGGTGCTCGACCGGCTGACAGGGTTCATCGAGGAAAACTACGAACCCATGACCTGGATCAACGAGCACGTCATCGCGCCGCTGTGCCGGCGTGCCCGCGCCCTGCTCGACGCCGCCCTGGCCGCTGCGCCTCGACCGCCCGAGCGGCTGGAATGGGGTTGGGTCGAAAACCGCGCCGCCATCCGCTTCCAGATGCACCATATCGCCTCGCTGTCGCGGACGGGCGACCTCGCCACGGCCATCGCCGAAGGCAAGCAACTGCTGGCCTGGAACCCCGATGACAACACCGGCGCGCGTTTCAGCCTCGGCCGCCTGTACGCCTACGCCGCGCGCTGGAGCGAACTGCTCGACCTTTGCCGCCGCCACCCGGACGCGGACGCGGAACTGCGCCACCAGGAAGTGCTCGCCCTGTACGCCCTGGAGCGCAAGGGCGAGGCCCTGCAAGCCCTGCACGATGCCAGCCGCGCCTGGCCACTGATGCTGAAGAGCCTGCTCGCCGACCAGATCAAGCCCGCCGCGCCCGACCGTTATGGCGTCGAGGCGGGCGGCGCCTACGAAGCCTGGCTGTACCGTGAGGACATGCGTGGCATCTGGCAATCCAGCGGTGCCCTGGATTGGGCGCGGGGCGTGGCGCCGGCCTTGCGGCGGAAACGCTGAGCCATGGCGGCACGGATGCTCATGGTCCAGGGCCGCCCCTCCGACGCGGGGAAACGCACGCGGGTCACCCCCCGTGCCGCTGGCTGAAGCGGCAAGGCACCCTCGGCCGGCTGTTCGAGCACCCCGCGAGTCAGCGCTTCGGCCCGCCGAAATCGGACGCCGGGTGGCGGCGGTGGAAAGACGAGCCGGCGCGCCCCGCATGGCTTGACCCCACCTGATCAGATCATGTATATCCCGTATATACACACCCTCCCCCGGAGAACATCATGCTGACCCGTGTATTCAAGAGCGGCAACTCGCTCGCCGTGCGCATTCCCAAGGAACTCGCCATCGTCGAGGCGGGCCAGGAAATCGAGATCGAACAGGTGGGCAACACCCTGGTGGTGCGGCCGGTGCAGAAAGAGACGCTGGCGGATCTGATGGATATATTCGCCTCCTTCCCCAAAGATTTCATGGCGGAGGGGCGCGAATTTCACGAACAGAAAGAACGCGACTGGAGTGGATTCGGGCAGGCCGAGAAGGCGGAATAAGCAATGCGCTACCTGCTCGATACCAATATCTGCATACACCTGATGGAGGTGCATCCGCCGCATCTGATAGAACGCTTCCGACAGACTCCCCTCGGCGATCTGGCGATTTCCATCATCACCTTCGCGGAATTGCGCCACGGCGTGGAACGCTATGCCCCCCATGACCCAAACCGGCTCGCGGCGGAACACTCCTTGCGCCGCTTGCTGACCCAGTTGCCCGCACTGCCCTTCGATCAGGGCGCCGCGGAGCGCTACGGCATCCTCGCCGCCAGCGTCCGCGACCGTCGCCGCGACGCCCTCGATCGCCTCATCGCCGCCCACTGCCTCAGCCTGGATGCCACCCTGATCACCAACAACGAAACCGATTTCAAGGATTACCCGGAGTTGAAGGTGGAAAACTGGATGAATCCACCGCCATGACCGCGCGCACCCTGATGATCCAGGGCTGCACCTCCGACGCGGGCAAGAGCGCGCTGGTCACCGCCCTCTGCCGTTGGCTGAAGCGGCGCGGCGCGCGGGTGGCGCCGTTCAAGCCGCAGAACATGGCGCTGAACAGCGCGGTGGACAGCGATGGCGGAGAGATCGGCCGCGCCCAGGCGGTGCAGGCGCAAGCCTGTGGGTTGGCGCCGCACACCGACATGAACCCGGTGCTGTTGAAGCCCGATTCCGACACTGGCTGCCAGGTCATCATCCAGGGCCGCGCGCTCTCCAACATGGAAGCGGCGGTCTATCACGATTACAAGCGGGTGGCGCGGACGGCGGTATTGGAGTCCTTCGCGCGCCTTTGCGGCCAATATGAAGCCATCATCGTCGAGGGTGCCGGCAGTCCGGCGGAGATCAACCTGCGCGAGGGCGACATCGCCAACATGGGCTTCGCCGAAGCGGTGGATTGCCCGGTGATCCTGATCGCGGACATCGACCGCGGCGGCGTATTCGCCCATATCGTCGGCACCCTGGCGCTGTTGTCGGAGTCGGAACGGGCGCGCATCAAGGGCTTCGTCATCAACCGCTTTCGTGGCGACATCGCCCTACTGCAAAGCGGGCTGGACTGGCTGGAGCGGGAGACCGGCAAGCCGGTGCTGGGCGTGTTGCCGTATCTGCACGGGCTGCATCTGGAGGCGGAGGATGCGCTGCCGGCGGCGCATGCGGCGGAAGGCGCTGCGCTTTTCCGCCCTACGTCTGAAACACCATTCCGCGTCGTCGTCCCCGTCCTGCCGCGCATTTCCAACCACACTGATTTCGATGCCTTGCGCCTGCATCCGGGTGTGGACTTCCGCTTCATCGGTATCGACGAGACGCCGCCGGCGGCCGATCTGATCATCCTGCCCGGCTCGAAGTCGGTGCGCGCCGATCTCGCCTTCCTGCGCGAGCGCGGCTGGACCGAGCACCTGAACAAACATCTGCGTTACGGCGGCAAATTGCTGGGCATCTGCGGCGGCTTCCAGATGCTGGGGCGAGCGATCCATGACCCGCTCGGCATCGAGGGTGCGGCCGGCTCCAGCGCCGGCTTCGGCTGGCTGGAGATGGAAACCACCCTGGCGGCGGCGAAGCAGTTGCGCAACGTGACCGGGCGCCTGGTGCTGGATGACGCCGCCGTGGCGGGTTATGAGATCCACGCCGGCGTCAGCGGCGGCGCGGCGTTGCAACGGCCGCTCGCCTGGCTGAACGGCCGCCCGGACGGCGCCCTCGCGGCGGATGGCCATGTCGCCGGCACCTACCTGCATGGCTTGTTCGACACCCCCGCCGCCGCCGCCGCGCTGCTGGCCTGGGCGGGCCTCACCGACTCGCCCGCCCCGGACATCCATGCCCCGCGCGAAGCCGCCATCGAGCGACTGGCCGACGCGGTCGGAAATCATCTGGACACACGGACCCTGCTTCAACTTCTGTCATGACCTCCCCCACGCAAAGTTACGGCCCAACCGACATCGCCCGCTGGTTCGACCCCCACACCATTCGCAAGGCGCAGACCTATGGCCAGGCGGTGCGCGGACTGACGATCGACGAAAACACGCTCTCCGCTCAGGTCAAAGGCACCGTGCGCCACCCCTATCAGGTGCATATCGCGTTTTTCCAGGGTAATGGCATCGCCCAGATCGACGCCGATTGCACCTGCCCGGTGGGCCGCTTCTGCAAGCACTGCGTGGCGGTGCTGGTGGCGGCGCTGGCCCGGCGCGGCAGCGCCGTTCAACCCGACGCGAAACCGGCGCCGCCCAGCAAGGCGATCCTGGCCTGGGCGGAGGAGACCCGCGCCACGCTACGCCCGACCGCCGCCACGCCACGAAAACCCGGCAAATCGAAGGATGCGCTGCATTACCTCATCCTGCCGGCCGCCCTGAAGGGCGACACGAGGCTGGTCCTGTTCAAGGGGCGCGTCAGCGGGGGCAAACCCTCCGGCAAGCCTTGGGACAACATCGAGCGCGCCCTGATCGAGCCGCCGCTGTTCGTGGCGCATGACGACCTCGACATCCTGCGCCAGTTGCGCCGTCTGCTCGGCACACACCGCTACGGCTACGACCATGTCCTGGAAGGTGCCGGCGGCGCCGCGATCCTGGCGGCGATCACCGCCAGCGGCCGCGCCTGGGTGGTGGAGAGCCTGGGGCACAACTACTCACCATCCGATTGGCAATGCCGCCCCCTGCGGCCGGGCGAGGCGCGCCCCGCCCGACTGGACTGGCGCCTCGATCAAATGGGCCATACCCGCGCCACGTTGCAAGCCGACCCGCCCGCCGCCCATCTGCTGCCCACCGACCCGCTCTGGTATCTGGATGCCGGCGGTGAGGCCGGGCCGCTGGATTG
>CAZONS010000277.1:0-5050 GCA_964581195.1 uncultured Thiobacillus sp.
TTCGAACACATGTTGCGCCTGATGGTGGAACGCCTGGAGGCCCGCTCCGGTCATGTCGAGATGCGCTTTCCCTACTTCATCAACAAGAAGGCGCCAGTCTCCGGCGTGGAGAGCCTGCTGGATTACGACGTCACCTTCATCGGCGAGATCAGGGACGGCCACTACCGCCTGACCATGAAAGTGGTGATTCCGGTCACCAGCCTGTGCCCCTGCTCCAAGCAGATTTCCAACTACGGCGCCCACAACCAGCGCTCCCACGTCACCCTCACCGTGCGCTCCAGCAGCTTCGTCTGGATCGAGGAGATCGTCCGCTTCGCCGAGGAAAACGCCTCCAGCCAGCTCTACGGCCTGCTCAAGCGCCCGGACGAGAAATTCGTCACCGAACGGGCCTACGACAACCCCAAGTTCGTGGAAGACATGGTGCGCGACGTCGCCGCCGCCCTGAACGCGGACAGCCGCATCGAGGCCTACAGGGTGGAATCGGAGAACTTCGAATCGATCCACAACCACTCCGCCTACGCGCTGGTCGAATCGGAAATGGCCGTTTGAACGCTGGCGCCTGAAAGAAGAAAGCCCCGAGGCTCGGGGCTTTCTTGTGCTGCTCGTTCAGCGGCGGATAGCGGGCCTATTGCCTGGCCTATTGCCCAAGGAATGGGCGAAAGATGGGCCGGCGCGGTCGGTTTGCAGCCGGTCCCGCACTGACACGGCGACACCTTCGACCTTCCGCGGAGCGCGCACCCGCCTGCCGGCATCGGCATCGCCATCGCCGCGCTGCGGCGGAGCAGCCACCCCTCCCCGCGAGGAGGGGGATGACGGTCATGGCGTGGCCGTGGCCGTATCGGTCGTGGGGGTGGCTACCCGCCGATGCTCCTGGCGCATCCGCCGATCCTGCCGCATGGTGCCATCCTGCGACGCATCGCGGTCGCGGTCGCGGGTGCGGGTCATGTCGCCTTGTTGCTGGCTCCGGCTCTGGCCACTCATCTGGCCGTAGCCGCCCGAGCCTTGGTACATGCCACCGCCTCCCATGCCGCCGCCGCCCCCACCACCACCATGGGCCTGGGCATCCAGCGTCAGGGTCAGGGTGGTCAGCGCCACCAGGGCAATCCGGGTAAGAAGAACAGTCTTGTTCATGATGCTTTCCTTTCTATCAATGGGAGGAGTGTCAGACTTCAGCGTCCCCGACCCCCGCCCCGCCCATGGCCACCGCTTTGCCTGGCTTCGTAGCCGGCGCCATAAGGTAGGTCGCCCTGGCGTCCGCCGCCGCGCCGCGCGGGGTCGGAAGTGCCCATGCGCGGACCGCCCAGGTCGGGCAGTGGCGTCGCATTTCCGGCTGGCGGTGGGCTCCAGGTTTCGCTCAGGGCATCGCGTGGCAGTGAGAGGTCCAGCGATCGGCGCGTCACCCCCTCCCCCGCGCCGCCCGCCGCGACGGCCAGGGCCGGGGTGAACAGGACACAGAGCAGGACGGGGAGGATTGCGCTTTTCATGGCCATTCCGGATTCAGGGATCAGTTCGCTTCGGTTTCGACACTGCCCATTCTGGGTTGGCTTTGTAGCCGGCCGTAGACGTCCGCGTAGCGGCATGTATCGCTTTGTATCAGTGCGTAGCCAGGCCAGTCCGCCAGCCAGTGTCGCGATTACACTGCCGCCATGAACCCAGCCGCGCGCATCCTGGTGGTGGATGACGACCCCGCCTTGCGGGACTTGCTCTCCGCCTATCTGACCGATACCGGCTTCGTCGTCGACCTGGCCGGCGACGGGGCCGGGATGCGTCGCGCCATCGAACAGGCCCGACCGGATGCCATCGTGCTGGACCTGATGCTGCCCGGCGAGGACGGCCTGACGCTCACCCGGGCACTGCGGGCGCAAGCGGGCGCGGTGGCGGCCATCCCCGTTCTCATTCTCTCCGCTCGCGGCGAGGAGACCGATCGGGTGGTGGGACTGGAGATGGGGGCCGACGATTACCTGGCCAAGCCCTTCAGTCCGCGCGAACTGCTCGCCCGGCTGCGTGCGCTGCTGCGGCGCGCCCAGGCCGCGCCCGCGGCACCCGATCAGGAGTCCTACCGTTTCGGCCCTTATCGCCTGGACCTGGCGGCCCGGCGCCTGCTCAAGGACGCCATCGATCTGGGCCTCTCGGGCGCGGAATTCGATCTGCTCAAGGCGTTCACCGAACGCCCCAACCGGGTGTTGACCCGCGACATCCTGATGGACCTGCTCAAGGGCTACGAATGGGATCCCAACGACCGCACCGTGGATCTGCGGGTGGCGCGCCTGCGGCGCAAACTCGAACCCGACCCCGCCAACCCGGTCTACATCCGCACCGTGCGCGGCGAGGGCTATCTGTTCAACCCGCGCGGCGCCGGGGCCTGAACCCACCATGCGGCCCACCATGAGCCTCAGCCAGCAGAACGCGATCCGGCTCGCCCTGGTATTCGTGCTGTTCGAGATATTGGCCGCGCTGGCCGTGGTTTTTTTTCTTCTGCTGCCGATGGCGCGCCGCGCGGCCAGCGACCTGGCCGGTCTGATGGTGCTCTCCGCCCAGACCTGGAGCGAGCTGCCGCCCGACACCCGGCCCGCCTTCGAGCGGGAACTGGCGGCCGCGCATGGGCTGATCCTCGCCACTCGCGGGCCCTCCACCGCCATGCGGACAGTCAAGGGCGGTCCCTATCTGCGCCTGCTGGAGTCGGAGTTGACCCGGCGCGCGAGGACGGTCGTCGCCCTGGCCAGCGCGGATAAGGCGGGCGAGACCTGGCATTGGGTCGGCCTCCCCAGCGGCGGACGGGTATTGTGGGTCGGCTTTTCGCATGACCGCATCGGCCCCCAGCCCGTGGCCGCCGGCTTGTCGACCCTGGCCGCGGGACTGATCCTGGCGGGACTCGCGGCCTGGTGGCTGGCCCGGCGCACGGTGGCGCCGCTGAAACGCCTCGATGCCGCCGCCGCCAGCCTGGGGCGGGGGGAGACCCCCGATCGGCTGCCCGAAACCGGCCCGCGCGAGATCGCCGCCCTGGCGTGCCGTTTCAACGCGCTGGCCAGCCAGGTACGCGACCTGCTGGATGCGCGCACCACCCTGTTGGCGGGCCTCTCCCACGACCTGCGCACGCCGCTGGCGCGCATGCGGCTCGCCCTGGAAATGCAGGCGCGCCGCCCCGACCCGGCCTGGCTTGCGCGGCTGGAGCAGGATATCGAGGAGATGAATCGCCTGGTGGGGGACCTGTTGAATCTGGCGCGCGGCCTGGGCCAGGAGGCGGCGACCCCGGTGGACCTTGCCGATCTGCTGGAGGAACTGGCCGAGCGGGCGCGGGAATCGGGCGCCGAGGTTCTTGTGCGCTGCCCGAATCTCCAGCTCGTCGTTCCGCCCGCGGCCCTGCGCCGCGTGCTGGCCAATCTCCTCGCCAATGCCCAGCGCTACGCCGGCGGCGGCCCCGTGGAGCTCGGGGCCGAGCCTGGCGGTGAGGCGTGCCGTATCGTCGTGCGGGACCGGGGACCGGGTATCCCGGATGACCAGCTGGAGGCGGTGTTCCGGCCCTTCCACCGGGTGGAGTCCTCGCGCAATCCCGCCACCGGCGGCACCGGCCTGGGACTGGCCATCGTGCGCCAGCTCGCCCAGGCCAACGGCTGGCGGGTCTGGTTGGCGAATCGGCCCGAGGGCGGGCTCGCGGCCTGGGTGAGCGTGCCGTACCCGCCCGTGGGGCCGCATGAAACAAAGTGAAACTTCCGGATACGTCGCCGATACGTAGCGCCGCGATGTGGTTTTTTCGAGGGTTCGATTGGCAGGCGCGGCCTGTTTCCGAACCATCCCCAGCTCGACCACAGGAGGAGATGTCCGACAGCATCCAGAAACTGTCGGATGCCCTGGACAACCCGTTCCGCCGCATGCGCACGAGCGGCGCCGGTCTGTCCGCGACCGGCCGATCGACGCCTCGTCCCGCCGCCAGGTGGGTGTGGCTTGACAGGATTGGCGACGGGCATAAGATAGTAACCGTTCACTATCTTTAACGACTTTCCCATGGAAACACATCCCAAACCCCTCCCCGCCGACGAGCGCCGCGCCGTGACGGTCGAGGCCGTGGTCGAGCTGGCGGGGTCGGTCAACCCCAGCGAGATCACCCTGGCGGCGATCGCCAAACACATGAACGTCACCCAGGGCGCGCTGTTTCGTCACTTCACCTCAAAGGACGCGATCTGGCAGGCGGTCATGGAATGGATGGCGGAGCGGCTGCTGAGCCGGATCGACCGCGCCGCGCGGGGCATTGAATCTCCTTTGGAAGCCATGCGGGCCATGTTCATGAGCCATGTCGAATTCGTCATCGAACACCCGGGTGTGCCGCGGATGATGTTCGGCGAGTTGCAACGCGCCGAGGCCAGCCCGGCCAAACGGATGGCGCGGACCCTGATCCAGCGTTACGCGGAACGGATTCGCGCCCGCATCGAAGCGGGCAAGGCGAGCGGCGTGATCGCGGCGGAGGTGGACATCCAGGCCGCGGCCACCCTGTTCATCGGCACCATCCAGGGTCTGGTCATGCAGTCCATGTTGTCCGGCGACATCGAACGCATCCGCGCGGACGCTCCCGGCGTCTTCGCCCTCTACCAACGCGGCATAGAGAAACGAGGACTGAAATGAAACAATTCCTGTCCACGCATGGCAGAACACTGGCCCTAATTGGCGTGCTGCTGCCACTGCTCGCCCTTTTCATCTATGTCGGTCTGCGCGCGGGGCCGCTGGCGCCGGTGCCGGTGACCGTGGCCACGGTGGAAAGCCAGTCCATCAGCCCCGCCCTGTTCGGCATCGGCACGATGGAGGCGCGCTACACCTACAAGATCGGCCCGACCGTCGCCGGGCGCGTCAAATCGGTCGCCGTGCAGGTGGGCGATCGGGTCAGGGCGGGCCAGGTGCTGGGCGAGATGGACCCGATCGATCTCGACGACCGCATCGGCGCCCTGGATGCCGCGTTGATGCGCGCCCAGGCCAATGTGCTGGCCGCCGAGGCCCAGATTCAGGATGTCTCGGCGCGCAAACGCTTTGCCGAAACCCAGGCGCGGCGTTATGAAAAACT
>CAZONS010000278.1:0-5048 GCA_964581195.1 uncultured Thiobacillus sp.
CCTTTTCCAGGACGCTGGCGGTGCACAGCACCTTGGTGTCGCCGCATTCCACCAGGACACTGCCTTCAGCGTGCCGGGTGTAGTTGCGGGTGAGACGGACGGCGCGCAATTGATCGGCCGCGCGCCCGGAGGGGCGTTGAAGTTCTGACATGGGGTTTCCTTCAGGTGGTGGGGTCGCGCCGCCCGAGGGCGGTCTGGATTTCAGCCAGGGCGCGTTCAAGATCGTAGTCGCCGCCGGCGAGTTCTTCCATTTCCTTGTTGCCGAGGCGTTTCAACTGGGTGGTGAAGCCATCCAGGCCGAGGTCGTCGGCCTGCACCAGCTCATCGTCATCGAATTTTTCCTCGCCGAAACGCATGGCCACGGCGGAGAGGTTGTCGGCGTACTGGCCGGCGCGGAATTCGGCATGGTCGAGCATGTTCCTGACCGCCCGCTCCAGTGGATAGGCGCGCAGGGTGGAGAGCATTTCCTGCGGGTTCAGTTCGCTCCAGACGCCGTCGGTGCAGAGATAGAGCACGTCCCCCTCGGCGAGACCGACCGGCTCTTCCAGTTCGATGTCCGGCAGCATGTAGCCACCCACCGAGTTGTAGAGCTTGTTGCGGTCGGGATGTACCCCCATCTGGTCTTCGTCGAGCAGGCCGTCGTCGACCATCTGTTGCACGGCGGAATGGTCATGCGTGCGGAACTTGAGCGCGCGCCGGCTGAAATGATAGAGCCGGGAATCGCCCACATGCGCCCAGCAGGCATGCCCTTTCTGCACCACGCAGACGACGCAGGTGGTGCGCGGCGGTTCCGACAGCTTGTGGCGCATGGCGTATTCGTTGATGGCGTCGTGGGCGGCGTAGATGCCATCGAGCAGGAACGAGGCCATGTCCGCCAGCAGCGGCTTGGCGCGCGCATTGAACAGGCCGCTGATGACCTGCACGGTCAACTGCGAGGCGATCTCGCCGCGGGCGTGACCGCCCATGCCATCGGCCAGAACCATCAGCAGGGCGTCCGAGGTATACGCATAACCCACCCTGTCCTCGTTGTAAGGACGGCCACCGCAACGGCTGGCCTGATAGACGACATATTTCATATTCTTCTGCTTATGCGATCCTTGATCAGGGCCAGCAAGCTGGGCTTGTGCTCACGCGATGTCCTGGCCATCTCGATGAGCCTTTTCTGCACCACGAACACGCTTTGCGGGCGCTCCGTGTAGTTGAGCTTGAGCATGGAGTCGACCAGTTCCAGCAACTCCCTGGAGAACAGGCCGGCGTGGGTCTTGCTCACCGGGATCAGCCTGTCCTTGTCCTGACGTTGATCCGCCGGCGGGGGAGGGGATTTGACGATGCAGGCATAGAGGCTGGCGCCGACACTGTAGATATCCGTCCAGGGCCCCAGCCGCTCGCGCTGGTTGTATTGCTCGGGCGCGGCGAAGCCGGGGGTGTACATGGGCGAGGCGGCCTGGAAATCATAGGTCAGGGCGTGCCGGGCGGCACCGAAGTCGATCAGAACCGGCGAACCGTCGGCATGGATGTAGATGTTCGAGGGCTTGATGTCCAGGTGCAGGATCTTGTGGGCATGGACTTCCCGCAGGCCGTTGAGCAACTGCACGAACACGCTGCGGATGAACGACTCACGCATGGGTTCCTTGATCGAGGTGATGTGACGCTGCAGCGTCTTGCCCTGCTCGAACTTCATCACCATGTAGACGGTGTCGTTGGCGCGGAAGAAATTGGTCACCCGAACCACATTGGGGTGATGAATTCCCGCCAGCGCCCTGCCCTCCTCGAAGAAACACTTCATGCCATAGCGGAAGGAGGCTTCCTTGTCTTCCGCGAGCGGATGCACCGTTCCCCGCCGGCCGCGGCCAACCACCCCTCCCGGCAGGTACTCCTTGATGGCGACCGGCTTGCCGTCCGGGTCATAGGCGAGATAGACCAGGGAAAAGCCCCCCCCACCGATCCGGCGATCGATCACATACTCGCCCAGCTGATAATGCCTGGGCAGTGGCTCGGTGGACTGGAGGGCCATGTGTTCGGCTAGGGGGAGGGGTAAGATGCGCCGGTTTGCATTCGCCGAAGGATAACCAAGATCGTGGCAGCCAAGAAGGAAACTCTACGCAGCATGACCGGCTACGCGGCCGAATCCGCGGATATCGCGGGGGCACAGGTGACGCTGGAATTGCGCGCGGTCAACTCGCGTTTTCTCGACCTGTCGTTCCGCATGGGCGAGGATTTTCGCGCGTTGGAACCCGCCCTGCGCGAACGCATCACGGACAGCGTGAAGCGGGGCAAGCTGGAATGCCGCCTGAATCTGGCCACGCGCGGCGATGCCGCGCTGCCGAACGAACTCAACCCGACCCTGCTCGAACAACTCGGTGCCCTCGCCGCCGCCGCGCGTCGCGCCATCCCGGAGGCGAGCGCCCTCTCCGTGGCGGAAATCCTCCGCTGGCCCGGCATGCTCGGTGACAACAACAGCGATGCTGAAGCCCTGCAGGCCGGCACCCTGGCCATGCTCGATCGTGCCCTGGTCCAGTTCAATGCCAGCCGCGCGCGCGAAGGCGACAAGCTGAAAGCGATCATCCTGGAGCGCCTGGAGAGCATGCGCGAGCACGTCGCCCGCATCCGCCCGCGCACTCCGGAAATCGTCGCCGCCTACCGCGACAAGCTGCGCAAGCGGCTGGAGGAACTGCTGCCGACCGCGGATCACGACCGCCTCCACCAGGAAGTCGCCCTGTTCGCGCAGAAGATCGACGTGGACGAGGAGCTCGACCGCCTGCTCACCCACCTCACCGAAGTCGAACGGGTACTCGACAACGGCGGCGCCGCCGGCAAGCGGCTGGATTTCCTGATGCAGGAGCTCAACCGCGAAGCCAACACCCTGGGTTCGAAATCGGTCTCCCTGGACCTCACCCAGACCTCGGTGGAACTGAAGGTCTTGATCGACCAGATGCGCGAGCAGATCCAGAACATCGAGTGACGCACCCGCCCGAGTGACGGGCTTTTCGATAGCCACTACACTTGAAACGGATACATCGCGTATCCGCCATTCGGGAGCGCCCGGCGCCGGCATACCGGCGTTGCGCGGCCCGCGCGAACCCCAAAAGGAGACCATCATGACCCGCATCCGCCCCGCACTGCTCGCACTGGCCCTGTTCACCGGCATGGCCGGCTGCGCCAGCCATCAGGTGATCGTATCCGGCACCAAGTCCGTTTCCTTCGAGCATGAGTCCGACGAACTGGCCAAGGTTGGCAAGGATGCCATGGCGCACTGCGCCAAGCTCGGCAAGGAAGCCAAGCTGGACACCACGACCTGCCCGACCAGCAAGCTGTGCGTCACGACGTTCAGCTGCATCGACAAATAATCACTACCGCCCCAGACACCGCTCATGCCCGGAAATCTGTTGATCGTCTCCGCCCCCTCCGGTGCGGGGAAGTCGAGCCTGGTCAAGGCCCTGCTGGAACGCGACCCGGCGATCCGTCTGTCCATTTCCTATACCACCCGGTTGCCGCGCCCCGGTGAAATCGACGGCGTGCATTACCACTTCGTCAGCCGCGAAGCCTTCCAGGAGCGCCTGGGACGCGGCGAATTCCTGGAAAGCGCGGAGGTGTACGGCAACTACTACGGCACTTCGCAGCCCTGGATCGAATCCGAGCGCGCCGCCGGTCGCGACATCCTGCTGGAAATCGACTGGCAGGGCGCGGCACAGGTCCGGCGCCTGGTACCGGATGCCATTTCCCTCTTCATCCTGCCGCCTTCCATCGCGGAACTGGCCAGCCGGCTGCGCGGCCGTGGCACGGATGCCGAGGACGTGATCAGCAAGCGCATGGCGGCGGCGAAGGAAGACATTTCCCACTGCCTGGAATTCGATTACCTGGTGGTCAACGACCGCTTCGAGATCGCGCTCGAAGACCTCCTGGCCATCACCAGGGCACACCGCCTGGGCATCGACAGCCAGCAGGCCAGGCTGGCTGGCCTGCTCGAAGACCTGATGAAATGAAAATGGCCGCTCACGCGGCCATTTTCAGCGAGGGCGGCGGATCAGCCGAAATGGCAGACGTAGTGGTAGGGCTCCAGCGCCTCGATGTCGAAGCTGGAGTTGCCGGGCACCGAGAAGGACTCACCGGGGCCGTAGTGGCTCCACTCGCTCTCGCCCAGCAGGCGCACGCGGCATTTGCCGGCCACGCACTCCATGATCTCCGGCGCGCCGGTATTGAAGGTGAGGCTGGCGGGCAGGATCACCCCCACGCTCTTCTTCGTGCCATCCGGCAGAACCACGGTGTGGGAGACGCACTTGCCGTCGAAATAGACGTTGGCCTGCTTGATGACGCTGACATTGTCGAATTGCGACATGGTTTTCCTTTCTCTCAGTTGCGTTTGGCGGCGAGTTTCGCGGCGATGCGCATGCGCAGGGCGTTCAGCTTGATGAAGCCGCCCGCGTCCTTCTGGTCGTAGGCGCCGGCGTCATCCTCGAAGGTGGCGATGGTGGAATCGAACAGGGAATCGGTCTTGGAATCGCGGCCGACGACGATGACATTGCCCTTGTACAGTTTCAGGCGGACGAAACCGTTGACATTGGCCTGGGTGTGATCGATCAGCGTCTGCAGGGCCACGCGTTCCGGCGCCCACCAGTAGCCGTTGTAGATCAGGCTGGCGTAGCGCGGCATCAGGTCGTCCTTGAGGTGCGCCACTTCGCGGTCGAGGCAGACCGACTCGATGCCGCGGTGCGCCTTGAGCAGGATGGTGCCGCCCGGGGTTTCGTAGCAGCCGCGCGACTTCATGCCGACGTAGCGGTTCTCGACCAGGTCGAGGCGGCCGACGCCGTGCTTGCCGCCGATCTGGTTGAGCGTGGCGAGCAGTTCATGGGGCTTCATCTTCTTGCCGTTGATGGACACCAGGTCGCCCTTGGCGAACTCGAGGTCGAGGTACTCGGGCTTGGCCGGCGCCTTTTCGGGAGCGACGGTCCAGCGCCACATCGATTCCTCCGCCTCGGCGGCCGGGTCTTCGAGATGACGGCCTTCGTAGGAGATGTGCAGCAGGTTGGCGTCCATCGAATAGGGCGAGC
>CAZONS010000279.1:0-5047 GCA_964581195.1 uncultured Thiobacillus sp.
GGCGGGTCTGGCCGACGCGTTTGCCGCCGCCCACGCGCAAATGCAGAACGGCGGCAACGCCGGTGGCGGTGGTGGCGGTGGCGCCGGTGTCCTGACCTGCGACACGAGTCTGTTCCTGGCCAACGCCGTGCATGCGGCAAGCGCGCAGGAACTGGCCGACTTTGCCGGAAACTACACCGGCGAGGTCTATACCGATGACGGCGCCGGTAATTTCACTCCCAGCGCCGGCACCGCCGCCTTCGACGCCAATGGTGTTCTGACATTGAACGGCCAGGCCAGAACCGCGACCTCGATCTGTGTCGACAACGCGGCGGGTGTGTACGGCACTGTCCTCTACGTCCACTTCGCGGAGGGGCATGTCGACCTCTTCTCCAACGACACCTTCTCGGGTTCCGTCAGCGCCCCGGTGGGCGGAGGTGGTGGTGCCGCCGGCAGCCTCACCCTGAGCATCACGATCAGTGGCGTGGCCGCCACCGACGTCAATATCAACGGCGTCGCCAAACCCTCCAACCAGGCCGAGTTCTGTGCCGACATGACCAGCAATTCCAGCACTTCGCTGAGCAATGCGCTGGGAACCGTCGGGACGTTCACCATCAACAGCTGCTCGTTCAGCGGCTCGGTCGGCAACGTCTCGGCGACGCTCGCCATTGCGGGCGTGGGCAGCATCCCCTACACCGTGGTGTACACCTACCACTGATCCGAACCAGGGCTTCCGCATGACCGATAACGGCGCCGCGAGGCGCCGTTATCGTTTCCGCGTCAGGTCGAGAAGCGTCGCTGGGCTACAATGAATCCGGTTACCCGCACCGAGACAGCCCATGCGCCCCTCCCTCACGCTCATACCGATGCTCCTGCTGCTCGGTGGCTGCGCCGGACAGGACATCCAGCGCAAGGACGGCAGCAAGAGTACGCGCGAATTCTCCATGGGCAATCTGGCCAAGAGCGATGTCGACGTCGCCAGCGAACTGACCCAGCGCGAGGCGCTGAAAAGCCTCAAGCTGCTCACCGAGAAACTCTACAAACGCAACCCGCAGGAATACCGCAAGGCCGGCATGGAGTCGGTCGAGATGGCGTCCGCGCGGCTGTTCGACGAACTGCCGAAATGGCCGGACTCGCATCTGGCCAAGCTCAACTGGGAGGAGAGTTTCAAGCTCACCTTCCTTGAAGGCTACAGCGGCGACCGGGTCTATGCCTTCATGAGCGCGCTCACCAGCATGGTGATGGCTTCCTACAACCACAAGAGCCGGTTCTACGTCACCGACGAACTCTCAGCCCAGAAGCTCTACAACAGCGCCCGCAACATCGAGATCGCGGTGTGGAAACTATCCAGCGCGAAGTTGCCTTCGGGCGCGAAATACCTGGTCAGCAACACGCTGGAGGGCGAGGTGCCCAATCTCAGCTTCGAACGCGAGTTCGGCAAGCTGATCGCCAATCAGGATCTGCTCGCCCTGCTCATCGAGGATCGCGGCAATCGCACCATCACGCGTACCCTGCAGGGCGCCGCCTCGCTCATTTTCCTGCCCATCTGAAACTTGCACAGGAGCCCATCATGGCGATGGATATCATCGATTACGACATTTTCGGCGACGACATGCAGTACGTGGAGATCGAGCTCGATCCCGGCGAAGCGGCCATAGGCGAGGCCGGCATGATGATGTTCATGCAGGACGGCATCGAATTCGAGACCATCTTCGGCGATGGCTCCGCCGCCCAGTCCGGCCTGCTCGGCAAGCTGATGGGCGCGGGCAAGCGCCTGCTCACCGGCGAATCGCTGTTCACCACCGTCTATTCCAACCAGGGCGGCGGCAAACGCCGCGTCGCCTTCTCGGCGCCCTACCCCGGCAAGATCGTGCCGATAGACCTGAGCCGGATCGGCGGCACTCTGATCTGCCAGAAGGACGCCTTTCTCTGCGCGGCCAAGGGCGTCAGCCTCGGCATCGCCTTCCAGCGTCGGTTGGGGGTCGGTTTCTTCGGTGGCGAGGGCTTCATCCTGCAAAAACTGGAGGGTGACGGCATGGTCTTTTTCCATGCCGGCGGCACTCTGGCGGAGAAAAACCTGGCGGCGGGCGAGAGCATTCGCGTCGATACCGGTTGCGTCGCCGCCCTCCAGCCGTCGGTGGATTTCGACATCCAGTTCGTCGGCAACGTGAAGACCGCGTTGTTCGGCGGCGAGGGGCTGTTTCTCGCCCGTCTCACCGGCCCTGGCAAGGTCTGGCTGCAATCGCTGCCCTTCTCGCGCCTGGCCAACCGTGTTCTTGCCGCCGCGCCGCAAACCGGCAACAAACAGGTCGGCGAGGGCGGCCTGCTCGGGGGCTTCCTCGGCGGCGATCGGGACTGAAGCGTCATGCCGCGGTCACATCGGCGGATTATGCTGCCGGGTTTTCAGCAAGGGAGTTGACGATGGATCTGATCCTCTGGCGCCATGCCGATGCCCAGGACGGCGAGCAGGACATGCTCCGCCCCTTGACCGGCAAGGGACGCAAGCAGGCGGAGAGGATGGCGGCCTGGCTGCATACGCACCTGCCCAAGGATACGCGCATCCTGGTCAGCCCGGCGCGGCGCTGTCTGGAAACGGCTGATGCCCTGAAACTGAAATATCAGGTGGACGCCAATCTCGCCCCGGGCGCCGATGCCGCCCTCCTGCTCGCCGCCGCCGGCTGGCCCGAAGCCTCCGGCGCCGTGCTGGTGATCGGGCATCAGCCGACCCTGGGCGAGGCGGCGAGCCTGCTGCTGTTCGACGAGGCGCGCGGCCTGAGCATCAGGAAAGGCGGTGTGCTCTGGCTGACCAACCGCGTGCGCGGGGACATGCCACGTTCCGTGATCAAGGCGGCGATGTCGGCGGAAATGCTGTAGGGCGGCGCGGCCTCATCGCGCCTTTCGCCGAACGGCGCCGGCTTTTTCAGTCGAGGCCTAGTTGCTCCACCCATGCCAGCGCCTGCATGTGCGCGGCATTGACCCGATCGGGCGTCAGCATCAGCGAGGCGCTCAGATTCTCCAGGCGATCCAGTTCGCCGCTCTCCACCGATTCCGCGAGGGCCAGGAAGGGCCCATAGATGCCCGCGCGGTTGAGCAGCGCATCGGCGAAGGTATCCGGAATCACCACGCGATCCAGCAGTTGTTCCATGGTGATTTCGAGCAGGGCCGGCAGCAGGGAGAACACGCCGACGATGAACAGGTTGTCCTGGTCGTTGCGTGGCAGGTCCTCCTTGCCCAGCAGTTCGCACAAGCGTCCGCGGGTGATCGCGGTGCGCGCCAGCGCGGGCGAGGAGGGCCCCGTGCCGGCCGTGACCAGCAGCAGACTGAGCCAGCGGTAGAGCGGCTGCATGCCGAGGATGCTGACGGCATGACGAATGGACTGCACCTCGCAGGAGAGGCCGAAACCCGCTGAGTTGATGTAGCGCAGCAGCTTGAAGGTCAGGGCCACATCCTTCTTGAACAGCGTTTCCAGCGCCGGCAGGTCGGCCTCCTCGCGCACCTTTTCCATGAGCTGCAACACGGTGGCATGGCTGGGGTTGATGACACGGGTGACGATGTTTTCCGGGCGCGCGAAATAATAGCCCTGGAAATAGTCGAACCCGAGCGCGCGGCAATGGCGGAACTGTTCCGGGGTTTCCACCTTTTCCGCCACCAGTTCGACCGGATGCCGGCGCAGGGCGTACACCATCTTGGTCAAGTCCTGCGGCTTGTAGGCCGTGACATCCAGTTTGATGTAGCTGGCGAACGGCAACAGCGATTCCGATTCCGGCTGGTAATGGTAGTCATCCAGCGCGAAGCGGTAGCCGGCCTCCTTGAGTTCCCGCAGCCGCGCCAGGACTTCCGGGGTGATGCGCACCGTCTCCAGAAGCTCGATCACCACATTGTCCTTCGGCAACAGGGTGGAGAAGCTGCTCATCAGCGTGGGCAGCTCCATGTTGACGAAGGCCAGCTTGCCCTTCAGCAACCATTCCGTGCCCATGTTGAACAGGGTATTGGAGATCACCGCGATGCCGGCATCGATATCCGACTTGATCCGCGCGTCCTGGGCCTGGGCGGAATGGCGGAACAGCAGCTCGTAGGCCACCAGGTGTTGCTCGCCGTCGACGATGGGCTGCCGGGCGATATAGGCTTTGTTGCTCATGATGGGTCAATCCGATTTGAGAGCCCGGGCGCGCCATGACGCGCCACCCGGGATCCGCAACCTTGTCAGGTCTGGGTGAACAGACTCAGCGGCGTGTCGGACTGGACATTGGAAAGCAGTTCTTCCATGTCCAGCACCAGCACGATGGAACCGTCGCCGGAAAGCGTGGCGCCGGCGATACCGCGCGGCTTGATGTCGGACAAGGGTTTGATCACCACATCATCGCGACCGACGAAACCGTCCACGGCGAGGATGAAGGTGGTTTCAGCGGCATGCATGAGCACGCCGAACGCGGGCGAGTGCTTCGCCTCCCAGCCGAGCATCCGCGCCAGGCTGCGAATCGGCAGCACCTCGTCACGCACCACCATGGTGGCGCGACCGGAGACGCGCTGGACTTCATTCGGCTTGATCGGAATGATTTCCCGCACCATCGACAGCGGCACGGCGAACGACTGGTTGTTGAGCCGCACCACCAGCACCGGCAGGATCGCCAGCGTCAGCGGCAGCGAGATGGTGAAGGTGCTGCCCTGGCCAGGCACCGAGACCACATCGATCTTGCCGTTGAGCTTGTTGATGTTGGTCTTCACCACATCCATGCCGACACCGCGGCCGGAGACGCTGGAGATTTCATCCTTGGTGGAGAAGCCGGGCAGGAATACCAGGTGCAGGCTTTGCCTGTCGTCCAGGCCGTTCGCCGTCTCGGCATCGATCACGCCCTTCTCGACCGCCTTGCGCCGGATCACGTCGGGGCGCATGCCCTTGCCGTCGTCGGAAATCTCGATATAGATGTGATCGCCCATCTGGCTGGCCGAGAGGGTGACGATGGCCTTGGGTGGCTTGTGCGCCGCCGCGCGCTCCTCCTGGCTCTCGATGCCGTGATCGACGGCGTTGCGCACCAGGTGGACCAGGGGATCGTTGAGATCCTCGATC
>CAZONS010000280.1:0-5037 GCA_964581195.1 uncultured Thiobacillus sp.
ATCGCCGTCCTGTTGTTTCTCATCCTGTTTTCGCGTTTCTTCTGGCTGCAGGTGCTCCAGTACGACCACTACCATGCGCTGGCCGAGAACAACCGCATCTCGCTGGTGCCGGCGCCGCCCTCGCGCGGGGTGATCTACGACCGCCAGGGCGAGGTTCTGGCGCAGAATTTTTCCGCCTACACGCTGGAAATCACCCCCGACAAGGCCGGAAAGCTGGAGACGACGCTCGACCAGCTCGGCCAGGTGGTGAGCATCGACGCCAGCGACCGCAAGCGCTTCAAGCGCCTGCTGGCGGAAAGCAAGAACTTCGAGAGCATTCCCATCCGCAACAAGCTGACGGAAGAGGAAGTGGCGCGATTCACGGTCAACCGCTACCGCTTTCCCGGCGTCGAGGTGAAGGCGCGCCTGTTCCGCCAATATCCCTACGGGGAAGTCTTCTCGCACGTGGTCGGTTACATCGGCCGCATTGGCCAGCGCGACCTGGATCGCCTGGAAGCGTCCGGGCAACTGGCCAATTACCGGGGCAGCGACCATATCGGCAAGCTTGGCATCGAGGCGACCTATGAAGCCTGGCTGCATGGCAACACCGGCATCGAGAAGGTCGAGACCGATTCCAGCGGCCGCGCCGTGCGTCTGCTCTCGCGCACGGCGCCGGTCTCCGGCCACAACCTGTACCTGCATATCGACGCCCGGCTGCAGCAGGTCGCGGAGCAGGTGTTCGGCGACTATCGCGGTGCCCTGGTGGCGCTCGACCCGCGCAATGGTGGCGTTCTGGCGCTGGTGTCGAAGCCCGGCTTCGACCCCAACCTGTTCGTCGACGGCATCGACAGCGCCAGCTGGCGCGAGCTCAACGACGCCTTCGAGCGGCCCCTGATCAACCGCGCCCTGCGCGGGGTCTACCCGCCCGGCTCGACGATCAAGCCGTTCATGGCCCTGGCCGGCCTCGAGACCGGCTTGCGCAAGCCGGGCGACACCATCGCCGATCCCGGCTACCTCACCCTGCCCGGCAGCAGTCACCGCTATCGCGATTGGAAGAAGGACGGCCACGGCATGGTCGACCTCAAGCGCTCGATCATCGTCTCCTGCGATACCTATTATTACGGTCTCGCGCAGCAGATGGGCATCGAGCGCATGGCGAGCTTCCTCGGCCAGTTCGGTTTCGGCAAGAAGAGCGGCGTCGATCTCGACGGCGAGCTGTCCGGCCTGATGCCGACGCCGGCATGGAAGAAGCGGCGCTTCAATCAGCCCTGGTGGCCCGGCGAGACGGTGATCGCCGGCATCGGCCAGGGCTATGTCCTGGCCACCCCCATGCAGCTGGCGGTCGCCACCATGGCCATCGCCAACAATGGCCTGGTCTACAAGCCGCAGATCATCCGCGCCTGGAGTGACCCGGTCAGCGGCCAGTTGAGCCAGGCGGCGCCGCGGCTGGTCGGGCACATCGCGATGAAACCGCAGCATTTGCGGCTGGTGCGCGAGGCCATGGTGGAAGTGATGTTGCCCGGCGGTACCGCTTCCGTCGCCGGCGCCAACACGCCCTACCCGCTCGCCGGCAAGACCGGCACCGCGCAGGTGATCGGCATTCGCCAGGGCGAGAAGTATGAGGAGCATCGGGTGGCCGCGCGGCATCGCGACCACGCCCTGTTCATCGCCTTCGCGCCGGCCGACGACCCCAAGATCGTGCTTGCGGTGATGGTGGAGAACGGCGGCCATGGCGGCGCCACCGCCGCGCCGGTGGCGCGCAAGGTGATCGACTACTGGCTGCTCGGCAAGCAGCCGGCCGCGCCGGTGACCGCCGAGGCCGCCGAGCGGACGGCGGAGGAGGAGGAAGACACGGCGCCACGGGATGAAACCGTTCCGTCCGTCACGGAGGAGGACGTAGCCCAATGATATTGCGTATATTGCTGAACCGCCTGTTCGCCCACCTGGACGGGCCGCTGGTCGGTCTGCTCGGGCTGCTGCTGCTGCTCGGCAGTGTCGTCGTGTTCAGCGCTTCCGGCGAAAACTCGGCCAAGGTCGTCTCGCACTTTCTCAACCTTTCGGTGGCGTTGGGCGCCATGCTGCTGGTGTCGCACATCCCGCCGCAGCGGCTCATGCAGTTCGCGCTGCCGGCCTATGTGCTGGGCGTCCTGCTGCTGCTCGGTGTCGCCCTGTTCGGTGTCATCGTCAACGGCTCCCGTCGCTGGCTGGAGCTCGGGGTGACCCGCATCCAGCCCTCCGAGTTGATGCGTCTGGCCGCGCCGATGATGCTGGCCTGGTATCTGCACTACAAGCAGGAGACCATGCGCGGCCGCGATTTCGCGATCGCCGGCCTGCTGCTGGCGCTGCCGGTCGGTTTCATCGCCAAGCAGCCCGACCTCGGTACTTCCCTGCTCATCACCGCCTCCGGCTTCTTCGTCCTGTTCCTGGGCGGCCTGTCCTGGAAAGTCATCGCCGGCGCCGCCACGCTGGCCGCCGCGGCGGTACCGGTGGCCTGGAACTACCTGTTGCATGACTACCAGCGGCAGCGCGTGCTCACCCTGATCGACCCGGCCTCCGATCCGCTCGGCGCCGGCTACCACATCATCCAGTCCACCATCGCCGTCGGTTCCGGCGGCGTCGCCGGCAAGGGCTGGATGGCCGGCACCCAGACCCATCTCGATTTCCTGCCGGAGCGCAGTACCGACTTCATCTTCGCGGTCTATTCGGAAGAATTCGGCCTGGTCGGCAACCTGTTCCTGCTCCTGCTCTACGCCGCCATCATCTGGCGCGGCCTCCTGCTCGCCTCGGGCGCGCCCTCCCTGTTCGGCCGCCTTCTTGCCGGCGCCATCGTGCTCACCTTCGCCACCTACGCCTTCGTCAACATGGGCATGGTTTCCGGCATCCTGCCGGTGGTGGGTGTGCCGTTGCCGCTGGTCAGCTACGGCGGCACCTCGATGGTCACGGTGTTGCTCGGCTTTGGCATCGTGATGAGTCTGGTTACGCATAAAAAACTTGTAAAAACATAGTCATGGGAGCTAGTCTTGGCGTACTTTCTTACGACTACAGTCGTAGCGAGGCCGCCATGAGCCCTAGTCTTCCCTTGCCCACCCTGCGTACTCCCCTGATCGCCGTCGCCGTCGCCGCCTACCTGGCCGGTTGCGCCAGCGTCACCGACCGCAGCGCGCGGACCGGCAGCGCGCCGGAGCAGACCGCGCGCGCCGAGGAGAAACCGGTGACACCACCGTACAAGGGCGGCGGCTACTACAAGGATGACGGCCCGGGCCGCAACATCCCGGCCAACCTCGATCAGGTGCCGGACGCGGTGCCGAAGGCAGAGCCCCTGCATCGCTACGCCAACGACAGCTATCGTGTCCTGGGCAAGACTTATCAACCGATGCCGGCGGACCGTCCGTACAAGGAAAAGGGCCTGGCCTCCTGGTACGGGCGCAAGTTCCACGGCCGGAACACCTCCTCCGGCGAGCCCTACGACATGTACGCGATGACCGCGGCACATGCCACCCTGCCGATTCCCAGCTATGCCCGCGTCACCAACCTGAACAACGGCCAGAGCGTGCTGGTACGGGTCAACGACCGAGGCCCCTTCCACCCCGGCCGTATCATCGATCTCTCCTACACCGCCGCCTACAAGCTCGACGTGCTCAAGGACGTCACACCGGTGGAAGTCGAACTGGTGAACGCGGAGGACGCTCCGGCAGCCCTGGTCGCACAGGTCGAGGCGCCGGTCGTCTAGGCGCCCGCCGCGCGGGCGGAACCCATGGCCGTCGGCGAGCCGATCTACCTGCAACTGGGGGCGTTCGCCAATCCCGATTCCGCCGATGCGTTGCTGCACCGGGCGAGCGCCAAGCTGTCGCGCGATTTTCCCGGGGTGATGCGCCTGGAAAGCGGCAAGCTCCACAAGGTCCAGGCGGGGCCGTTCAAGAGCCTGGAGGCCGCCGAGCGCGCCGCCGCGCTGATTCGGGAGGAACTGGACGTGAAGCCGATCAGGGTCGTCGCCAGGCCCGCCGCCGCGATGCCCGTCGCCGTGGTCGCGACCCCCGCGCCGACGTCGCCGGGGCTCTATCTGCAACTGGCGGCGCTGTCCAACAGCGCGGCGGCGGAAGCCCTCGGCAGCCGGGTCAAGGCGCATTTCGGCGGCGAGTTGCCGGGCATCGACCAGGTCGCGGTGGGACCGTTGATCAAGGTCCAGGCCGGCCCCTTCGCGGATGCCGGCAGCGCCGAGCGGGTGGCGCTGGCCTACCAGCGGGATTTCGGGGTCAAGCCCTACAGGGTCCAGCGCTGAGGCGCGGCGCGCGCGCAAATGTCGGCGGGGCGGCGCGCGGGTGGGCGGTTGGTCACATGGCGGCACTATAATGTGCCGCTTTTCCCACCCTATCGCGGACCCCACCATGACCGACCAGCAACCCCAGCAACAAGACATGCCCGTGTTCAATATCGAAAAGATCTACGTCAAGGATCTTTCCGTGGAAGTGCCCAACGCGCCGTCCATCTTCCTGGAGCGCGAAACCCCGCAGATGGAAATGCAGATCAACACCGCGAGCGAGCAGATCGAGGAAGGCGTCTATCAGTGCATGCTCTCCATCACCATCAGCGCCAAGGTCAAGGACAAGGCCGCCTTCATGGTGGAACTGCAACAGGGCGGCATCTTCCGCATCCAGAACCTGCCGGCTGAAGCCATGGAGCCGGCGCTGGCCATCGGCTGTCCCAACATCATCTTCCCGTATGCCCGCGAAACCGTGTCCGACGCCGTGCTCAAGGCCGGTTTCCCGCCCCTGATGCTGCAACCGGTCAACTTCGAGATGCTCTACATGCAGCAGCAGCAGGCCAAGGCGGCGGGACAGTCGCACTGAGCCTCATCGCCTCGCCATGAACGTCAGCGTACTCGGCGCGGGCGCCTGGGGCACGGCCATGGCCATCCGCCTAACCGGCGCCGCCGAGGTGCGGCTGTGGACGCGCTCGCCGCCCCACGCCGCCGCGATGAGCCACGAGCGGGTCAACAGTCGTTACCTCCCGGGCCAGCCCCTGCCGGCCGGCCTGCGGCCGACCGCCGACCTCGACGCC
>CAZONS010000281.1:0-5034 GCA_964581195.1 uncultured Thiobacillus sp.
CCGCGCCCCTCAAGCTTTACGTTGGGCGTCATTAAAGCGCACTTGAAACAAGAACCTGGGAATAACATACCACCAGATCAGTTTGAGAACCAACTTAAGAACATCCTTTCTCAGTAGAGAAATAATAGGCGGACAGACCAAGGTTTTCTTCAATTTCACCAAAAGAAACAGGGGAAACCGTAGCCAGCCCTTATTACCATATAATTACCAATGTGTTTTCGTAGGAAGATAAATGACAACTCCCGTAGTGATAGAAATGGCCCGTAGACCATCCGAGACGTGCTTTTTCGTGAACGGCACCCAAGTTTTATCGTTGCACCCAGCTTCCCCAGGGAGAAATAGGGAGGAGAAATAGGGGACAGACCACGGTTTCTGGTAGCCTTTGACGGTTTTCAACGTCCCCGAAGTACTCTATGCCCCGCCGCGCCCGCCTTGCTCTTCCTGGTGTTCCGCTGCACCTGATTCAGCGGGGCAATAACCGACAGGCGTGTTTCTTCGCCGAAGAGGACTATCTGCTTTACCTGGAATGGTTGGCCGAGTATTCCGGGAAGCAGGGCTGCCGCATCCATGCTTAGGTGTTGATGACCAATCACGTCCATTTGCTGGTGTCGGCGGATCGCGTGGATGCGCCTGGGGCGCTGATGAAGGCACAGGGACAACGCTATGCGCAGCATGTGAATCGCGTCTATCAGCGCAGCGGCACGTTGTGGGAGGGTCGATTCCGTTCCTGCCCGATCCAGATGGAGACCTATCTTCTGGCCTGCCAGCGGTATATCGAACTGAATCCGGTGCGAGCCAGGATGGTGGCGCATCCGGCCGAATATCGCTGGTCGAGCTATCGCGCCAATGCGCAGGGGGAGGTGGATGTTCTGGTACGCCCACATCCGATCTTCGAGGGGTTGGGCGTAGATGAAGCCAACCGGCAGGCAGCGTACCGCGAGTTGTTCCGCCATGAACTTGAACCGGGGCTGGTGGATGAAATACGCAAGGCGACCAATGGGAATTTCCTGCTGGGCGATTTACGTTTCGCGGCGGATGTGGCTGCGGCGCTGGGGAGGCGGGTGCTGCCAGGTGTGCCGGGACGGCCACGCAAGATGGCCGAGCCGGAATCCGGAGATTTGTTCGGCTAGGTAACCGTGGTCTCTCCCCTATTTCCCTTTCCTTTCTATTTCCTTTTTCATCTACCGCCCTCCTCCCCCCCTTCCTGCTCGACTTGGCGATTCGCGCCATGACCGGATTCGAACCTCGCCCGTGTCTGGGACACGTCTTCGTGAAGCGGCGCGGGCGCTCAGTCGCCGCTGGCGCGTACCCGGATCACCGTGCCTTCCCGGCGGGGGTCGGCGGCGCCTTGGTGGGTGGCGCCGGCGGGGTCGAGGAAGACCGCCTGCACCGAGCCGATGCGCGCCTGGCAGGCTTCCGACCCGGCCGCGCCGAGGCCGGCATGGCCGAGGGCGCGCAGGGCGTCCTGGGTGGCGAGGTCGATGCGTGGCCGCATGAATTCGGCGCCGCCCTCGCAGCTCACCTCGCCGCTGGCGCGGGTGACCGACAGGCGGGGGGCGTCGATGGCGCGTTGCGGCGGCAGATCGTGATCGATCAGGTTGAGCAGGACGTTGAGGACGCTGTTGATGATGGTCGCGCCGCCCGGCGAGCCGAGGGCGGCCACCGGCCGTTCGCCCTGGAGCAGCAGCGTCGGCGCCATGCTGGAACGCGGGCGCTTGAACGGCGCGACATCGTTGGCGCCGGGATTGTCGGCGGCGGCGGCGGGCAGGAAGTTGAAGTCGGTCAGCTCGTTGTTGAGCAGGAAGCCGTAGCCGGGCACGGTGATGCCCGACCCCCAGGTGGCTTCGATGGTGCTGGTGTAGCTCACCACGTTGCCCCAGCGGTCGACCACGGCGAAGTGCGTGGTGTGCGGGCTCTCCTCCCGCGCGCGGGAAGCGGTCGCCAGGGTCGGCGGCATGCCCGCCAGCGCCTCGTCCAGGCGGCGGTCCGGCGCGATCAGGGCGGCGCGGCGCGCCAGGTAGTCCGCTTGCAGCAGACCTTCGGCCGGCACCGGCAGCACATCGTCGTCGCCGATCCAGACGGCGCGGTCGGCGAAGGCCAGGCGCATCGCCTCGATCATCACGTGCAGGGTCTTCGCGCTGGCGAAACCATAGCCGCGCGAGGCATCGCCGAGCGGGAAGCGTTCCAGCATGCCCAGCATCTGCAGCAGGGTGAGGCCGCCCGAGGAGGGCGGCGGCATGCCCGCGATCACCCAGCCGCGATAGTGGCCGATCAGCGGCCGGCGGATCTCGACCTGGTAGTCGGCGAGGTCGGACAGGGTCATGCGCCCCGCCCCCGGTGAACCCAGCGCCGTGTGGGCGCGCCGCTGGGCGGCGACGATGGCCTCGGCGAGCGGGCCGCGATAGAACGCCTCCGCGCCGTCGCGGGCGAGCAGTTTCAGGGTGGCGGCGAGGTCGGGCTGGACCAGCCAGTCGCCCTCGGCCAGGGGGACGCCGCCGGGGCGGAAGATGGCGGCGGTCTCCGCTTGCAGGCGGGTGCGGCCGTGGTCGTGGGCGATGTCCTCGGCGAGGAAGCGATTGACGCGGAACCCCTGCTCGGCCAGTTCGATGGCCGGCGCCAGCGTCTGGGCCAGGCTCATGCCGCCCCAGCGGCGCAGCGCGGTCTCGACGCCGCGCACGGTCCCCGGCACGCCGACGGCGAGGCCGCTGGTGGAAGCCTGGTCGAACCGCATCGGCAGGCCGTCCGGCGCGAACATGTCGGCGCTGGCCGCCGCCGGCGCCCGCTCGCGCGAATCGACGATGAAGATCTCTCCGCTGCGGGCCAGCCGGATCAGCATGAAGCCGCCACCGCCGATACCGGAGGATTGCGGCTCGACCACGTTCAGGGCGAACTGGGTGGCGACGGCGGCATCGATGGCGTTGCCGCCTTGCGCCAGCATGCGCGCGCCGGCGGCGGCGGCGGCCGGATGCGAGGCGGCGACGATGCCATCCGGCGGGGCGGCGAACCCTGGCTGCGCGGTCAGGCAGAAAGCGAGGAGGAAGGGCGTGAGACGGTTCATGGTGTTTGGCCTTCGACGGCGGGCGCACAAGACTGTCCCGCTTTGCCGTCAGCGTCAACGCGCGGAGGCCGCGCGCGCCGCGCCAAATGAAAGCGGCGGGGCCGGCTGTCGCCGACCCCGCCGCGCGGGTTGCCCGGTCGCCCGGGCGTGGTTCGGGCTCAGAACTGCAACTGCACCCCCACCACGAACTTGTGGCTGTCCTTGAGCGCGGTCTGCTCGTTGGTGGTGTAGGTCGCGCTGACACGGGCGTTGTGGCCGTCGAGGATGTAGTTGACGCCGTAGTCGGACTGCTTGCTGGTGACCTTGGTCAGGTCCGCCTTGAAGTTCTGGAAGCGGACATAGGGCTGGAACTTGCCGCCGCCCACTTGCGCGGGGATCAGGTAGGCGCCGCCGGCCAGCCAGCCCTTGCCCTGGGTGATGCCGCCGACGTTGGCGATGGCGCCGGCGCCGCCGAAGCCGGGGGCCACGTCCGCCACGCCCTGGGTGTCGTACTTGTAGTAGGCGCCTTCCAGGTCGACCACGCCGCCACCGGCCAGCTTGTGCTCCATCAGGGCGTCCAGACTCCAGGCCTTGTAATCGCCCTTCACCGCGCTGGTGCCGACACCGTCCTTCTGCAGCATGCCGGCCAGGCTCAGGGCCAGGACCTCGGCGCCGCCGTGGTAGGTGCTGCTGGTGTAGTAGGCGGGGTTGGGCTCCGCGTCCCAGAAGTTGTATTGCAGACGGCCGGCGTAGAGCAGGTTGCCGCTGTCGTTGGAGGCCCCGGCGATGCGGTTGTGGCCCTGGAAGGCGCCGACGGAATAGACCAGCTTCTTGTCCGCCAGCTTGCCCCAGACGGTCATGCCGTCATCGCGGCCGGCGAACTTGGCCGGGTACTGCGAGACGACTCCGGGGTAATACCAGGCGGAGAGGTAATAGGGGCCGTCGAGGTTGGCGCGGTCGCTCGGCGGCAGCATGCGGCCCAGCCAGACGTTGAGCTCGTCGGAAAACTCGAAGCGGGCGATGGCATCCATCACCTGCGCGTCGTTGTTGGCGCCCTTCTCGATGTTGAAGGTGCCCTTGATGTTCTTGCTCAGCGAGGCGTTGGTGAACAGGCGGATGCTGTCCAGGTTGAAATCGGTGGAATCCGAAGTGCCGTTGGCGGCGCCGTTTTCCGTGAAGGTGAGGCTGGCCCGCATGCCCAGGCCGATATCGACGGACTTGTCCGGGCCGAAGCTGATGCTGCCGCCCGCCTGGGCATTGAAGGCGACCAGACAGGCGGAACCGACCAGCGTGGCGAGGACGCGGCGACGGGGGGAGAGAGAAGCCGGGAAAGCGAAGGGGTGAACATTCATGGCATTGCTCCAGATCGAGGGGGGTGGGGAAACCGGGGCGTCCACGCAGGTCTCGCGGACACCGGTGACGATCAGGTTACGGAGGCGTGACAGGCGGCCATATAAGTCAAATCGCGTATTCGAATACGCGCTTCCCGGGCCGGCCCGCGCGGGCCGGCCGCGCCGCCGGAATGGGCGCCGCGCTACGCCATTTGACGTATACCGCCCGCCGGGGTGGCTCCTTAATCTGGCCCCGACTGAATCGCCTCCCTCAGTCCCACCCACTTACCTTCAGGAGCCTTCCATGCATCGCCGCAACTTCATCAAGGCCGCCACGCTGACCGTGGCGCTCGCCGCCGCTGGCCTGACCAGCCTGTCCGCCATCGCCGCCGACACCATCAAGGTCGGCATCCTCCACTCCCTGTCCGGCACCATGGCCATCTCCGAGACCGCGCTGAAGGAAACCGCGCTGATGACCATCGACGAGATCAACAAGTCCGGCGGCGTCATGGGCAAGAAGCTGGAAGCCGTGGTGGTCGATCCCGCTTCCAACTGGCCGCTGTTCGCGGAGAAGTCGCGCCAGTTGCTGGCCAAGGACAAGGTGGACGTGGTGTTCGGCTGCTGGACCTCGGTGTCGCGCAAGTCCGTGCTGCCGGTGTTCAAGGA
>CAZONS010000282.1:0-5012 GCA_964581195.1 uncultured Thiobacillus sp.
ACCACGGCGATTCGCCGCTGGTGTCGCAGCTCTATCACGAGAAGCTGATCGAGGCCGTGGCGGTGCCGCAACTGGCCACCTTCGAGGCCGGCGTCATGTTCGCCCGCGCCGAGGGCATCATCCCGGCCCCCGAGTCCTGCCACGCCGTCCGCGCCTGCATCGACGAAGCCCTGAAGTGCAAGGCAAGCGGCGAGCCCAAGGTGCTGTTCTTCAACCTGTCCGGCCACGGCCATTTCGACATGGCGTCCTATGACAAGTACTTCTCCGGCGAACTGGAGGACTTCGAATACCCGGCGGCGGCCATCGATGAAGCCCTGCACCACCTGCCCAAGGTCGGATGATGCGTTGCACCATGCGCGGCTTGTGGGTGTCGGGGCGGCTCTGTTAGCATCGCGAGCCATGAACACCCCCTCCGCGCACTTTTACTTTACGTTTCCGACCGCACTGGCGGCCGGGACCGATTGACGCGCGCGCAACACCGCTTAATCCACCCGAGAAACCGCCAGGTCCTGGCGGTTTTTTCGTTTCAGGCTGGCCCCACAGGAGTTTTTGACATGACTGGATACCGTACCGACGACACCCGCATCGAACAGGGTGACGAACTGTTAGCCCCCATGCAGATCATGCGCGAGCTGAAGGCCAGCGAAGCCGCGCTGCGTACCACCTATCTGGCGCGCACGCGGATCCACGACGTCCTGCGCGGCGCCGACGACCGGCTGGTGGTGGTGGTCGGCCCCTGTTCCATCCACGACACGGAAGCGGCGCTGGAATACGCGCGGAAACTGAAGGTGCTGGCGGACGACCTGGCGCGCGACCTGATCGTGGTCATGCGCGTCTATTTCGAGAAGCCGCGCACCACGGTGGGCTGGAAAGGCCTGATCAACGACCCGCACATGGACGAGAGCTTCGACATCAACGAGGGCCTGCGCCTGGCGCGCCACCTGTTGCTGGAAATCAACGAGATGGGCCTGCCCTGCGGTACCGAGTTCCTCGACCTGATCTCGCCCCAGTACATCGCCGACCTGGTCGCCTGGGGCGCCATCGGCGCCCGCACCACGGAATCGCAATCGCACCGGCAACTGGCCTCCGGCCTGTCCTGCCCGGTGGGCTTCAAGAACGGCACCGACGGCAACCTGCGCATCGCCGTCGACGCGATCAAGGCCGCCGCCTCCCACCACCACTTCGTCTCCATCACCAAGTCCGGCCATGTCGCGGTGTTCAAGACCAAGGGCAACGAGGATTGCCACGTCATCCTGCGCGGCGGCAAGCAACCCAACTACGACGGCCCCAGCGTCAACGCCGCCTGTGGTGAACTGGCCTCTTCCGGCCTGCGCCAGCAGGTGATGATCGACTTCTCCCACGCCAACTCCAGCAAGCAGTATCAGCGCCAGCTGGAAGTCGGCCACAGCGTCGCCGAGCAACTCGCGGCGGGCGACAAGCGCATCATGGGCGTGATGATCGAAAGCCACCTGGTCGCCGGCCGCCAGGACCTGAAGCCGGGCGTGACCCTGACCTACGGCCAGTCCATCACCGACGCCTGCGTCAGCTGGGACGACACCGAGCCCTTGCTGCGCGAACTCGCCGAGGCGGTGCGCAACCGCCGCCTGGCGCAGCCGGGCGACGAGCAGTAAACCTTGCGGCGCCGGCGTTTCGCCTGCTTTGTACTTCTGATCAGGCCCACGAAGCGGCCGAGATGCCTGCGCTACATACCCGCTTCGACTCACGGTCAATCCGGAGTAAAGACGCCGGCAAGGGTGCCGGCGCTGCAAGGCCGCGGCATTTAGCGCCGTTGCCCGGCGGCGGTCTGGGTTAGAATGCCACCCGGCGGGCCCCCCCGCATGGCTAAGCCGTGAACCTGGTCAGGTCCGGAAGGAAGCAGCCACAGCAGCCGATGCCAGTGCCGGGGACCAGGCTCGCCACCTTTTCAGTCATGTGGCGAGTAGTCGGTCGCCATGTGCCACTCGCCACATGCCACTCGCGACCCCATGAGCCATCAAGTCCTCGCCCGCAAATGGCGCCCGAAGCGCTTCGGCCAGCTGGTTGGCCAGGAGCATGTGGTGCGCGCGCTCTCCAATGCGCTGGCCAGCGGCCGCCTGCACCACGCCTACCTGTTCACCGGCACCCGTGGCGTCGGCAAGACCACGCTCGCGCGCATCCTCGCCAAGTGCCTCAATTGCACGGGTGGCGCCGGCGTCACGCCCGAACCCTGCGGCGAATGCGCCGCCTGCCGCGAGATCGACAGCGGCCGTTTCGTCGACCTGATCGAGATCGATGCCGCCTCCAACACCGGCATCGACAACATGCGCGAGATTCTGGAGAACGCCCAGTACGCGCCGACCGCCGGCCGTTACAAGGTCTACATCATCGACGAAGTCCACATGCTGTCGAAGAGCGCCTTCAACGCCATGCTGAAGACGCTGGAAGAGCCGCCCGGCCACGTCATCTTCATCCTCGCCACCACCGACCCGCAGAAGGTGCCGGTCACGGTGCTGTCGCGCTGCCTTCAGTTCAACCTGAAGCAGATGCCGCCCGGCCATGTCGCCGGCCACCTGAAAAACGTGCTGGAGGCCGAGAACGTGCCGTTCGAGGCCGGCGCGATCAATCTTCTCGCGCGCGCCGCCGCCGGCAGCATGCGCGACGCCCTCTCGCTCACCGACCAGGCCATCGCCTACGGCAGTGGCCAGATCAAGGAGGACGAGACCCGCGCCATGCTCGGCGTGATCGATCAGGCCTACCTGATGCCGGTGCTGGAAGCCCTCGCCGACGGCGACGGCCCGCGTCTGATGCAAGAGGCCGGTGAACTGGCCGCGCGCGGCTTCTCCTTCGATGCCGCCCTGCAGGATCTCGCCGGCCTGCTCCATCAGGTCGCCCTGGCGCTCGCCATCCCGGAGGCGGTGGCGGAGGACGCGCCGGAACGCGAGCGCCTGTTCGAACTGGCGGCGCGGCTCGATCCGGAGCGGGTGCAGGTGCTCTACCAGATCGCCACCCTCGGCCGCCGCGACCTGGAATGGGCGCCCGATGAATACGCCGGCTTCAGCATGACCCTGCTGCGCATGCTCGCCTTCGCGCCCTCGGACCGTGTTCCATCGGATCGAGCCACGCCGCCGAGCCCGCGTCCCGAATCACGACCGGCGGCGCGTCCGGAAGTGGCGGCGCCTCCCCCAATGCCGCCGTCGCGACCCACCGCGCCGCCTCCGCCCTGGGATCAGGCCGCCAACGAAGCCATCGTTCCCGCCGGCGATAGCCGCTCACAGCTTCCCTCGCCCGCGGGCGGGAGAGGGGTTGGGGGTGAGGGGCGTGGCGACCGCGGCGACTGGCGCGCGCTCGCCGAGAGCCTGCCCGGCGCCATCCGTCAGCTCGCCATGCAATGCGAACGTCTGGAGCACAGCGGCGACACCTTGCGTCTGCGCCTGCCTGAGAACCAGAAGACCCTGCTCGACAACTTCGGCGACAAGCTGCGAACAGCCCTCGCCGAGAAACTCGGCGGCGGCCTCAAGGTCGAATTCGAACTCGCCGCCGCGACCAGCCAGTCGCCCGCCGCCGCCCGCGCCCGCGAGCAGGCCGCGCGCCAGGCCGAGGCGGAAGCCGCGATCGCGACCGACCCCTTCGTCCAGTCCCTGGTCCGCGAATGCGACGCGACCGTCGCCAACATCCGCGCGACAGGCTGAATCTGTAGCGCCGGCATTATGTCTCGAAGGGACGGTATCCTTCAGGGCCTTGCCGGTGTCTTTAACAAAGCCGGCAAGATGCCGGCGCTACTCTGAAAGGCAAAACATGCTCAAAGGTGGAATGGGTGGCATCGGCAACCTGATGAAACAGGCGCAGCAGATGCAGGAAAACATGCAGAAGATGCAGGCCAAGCTGGCCGAGATGGAAGTCGAGGGCGTCTCCGGCGCCGGCCTGGTGAAGGTGGTGATGACCGGCAAGCACGACGTCCGCCGCGTCGCCATCGACCCCAGCCTGCTCGGCAGCGCCGAGGCCGACGACAAGGAAATGCTGGAAGACCTGATCGCCGCCGCGATGAACGACGCCGTGCGCCGCGTGGAAGAGACCGTGCAGGAGAAAATGGCCTCCGCCACCGCCGGCCTGCCCCTGCCTCCTGGCTTCAAGATGCCGTTCTGAATTTGAAAGGAGACAGCCGAGATGAGCACCATTGAAGCCATTGAACACGCGGTAGCCCAGTTGCCCGCTGCCGATCTGGCCGAGTTTCGCCTTTGGTTTGCTGAATTCGACGCCGCGGCCTGGGACAAACAGATCGAAACCGATGCGCATGCAGGCAAGCTGGATGCCTGGGCTGACGAAGCGTTGGCCGAGCACAGCGCCGGCAAGGCGCATGAAATTTGAGGCACTTCGCGTCCAGCCGGTTCTGGCTTTGCTTCGCCGCGCTGCCGAACGAGATTCAGGTACTTGCGCGACGGAACTATGCCCTGCTGCGGGATAGCCCCATGCACCCCTCGCTGCAACTGAAACCCGTCGCCGGTGGCAAGTATCGCAGCGTGCGCGTTGGCCTCTACTACCGCGCCTTGGGCATGCCGGTGAGCGACGGCATTCTCTGGTTCTGGATCGGCAGCCATGCCGACTACGACCGCATCCTGGGCTAAGCATGCCGCTTCCCTCCTCCCTCGAATCGCTGATCGACGCCCTGCGCGTGTTACCCGGCGTCGGGCCGAAGTCGGCGGCGCGCATGGCCTATCACCTGCTGCAGCGCGACCGCCATGGCGCCGCGCGGCTGGCCGCCGGCCTCATCCACGCCCTGGAGAAATTGCATCACTGCCAGCGCTGCAACAACTTCAGCGAAACGCCGGTGTGCGACACCTGCGCCAGCCCGCGTCGCGACGCGCGCCAGTTGTGCGTGGTGGAAATGCCCACCGACCTCAACCGGCTGGAAGAGACCCAGGCCTACAAGGGGCTGTATTTCGTGCTGATGGGCCGGTTGAGTCCGCTCGATGGCATCGGCCCGCGCGAGATCGGCCTGGAACGATTGATCGAACGCGCCCGCGATGGCGTCACCG
>CAZONS010000283.1:0-4999 GCA_964581195.1 uncultured Thiobacillus sp.
AGCATGAAACCCACTCTCGTCCTGGTCGGCCGTCCGAATGTCGGCAAATCCACGTTGTTCAATCGTCTGACCAAGACGCGGGACGCGCTCGTTCATGATCTGCCGGGACTGACCCGGGACCGCCATTACGGCCATGGCCGCGGCGGCTCGAAACCGTTCCTGGTGGTGGACACCGGTGGCTTCGAGCCGGTGGCGGACACCGGCATCCTGGCGGAGATGGCGAAGCAGACCATGCAGGCGGTGGCGGAGGGCGACGCGGTGATCTTCCTGGTCGACGGGCGCTCCGGCATCACCCCGCAGGACATGATCATCGCGGAGAAGCTGCGCCGTTCCGGTCGGCCGGTGATCGTGGCGGTGAACAAGACCGAAGGCATGAACCGGGGCGTGGTCAGCGCCGAATTCTTCGAGCTCGGACTCGGCGACCCGGTGGCGATCTCCGGCGCCCACGGCGAGGGTGTGCGCGATCTGGTGGACTTGGCCCTGGCGTCCTTCCCGGATGAAGTGGAGGCGGAGGTCGCGACCGAGCAGCCGATGATCGCGATCATCGGTCGCCCCAATGTCGGCAAGTCCACCCTGGTGAACAGCTTCGTCGGCGAGGAGCGGGTGATCGCCTTCGACCAGCCGGGGACCACGCGCGATTCCATCCATGTCGAGTTCGAACGCGGCGGCAAGCCTTACACGCTGATCGACACCGCCGGGGTACGGCGCAAGGGGCGGGTGACCGAGGCGATCGAGAAGTTCTCGGTGATCAAGACCCTGCAGGCCATCGAGGATGCCAACGTGGTCATCCTGGTGCTCGACGCGCGCCAGGAAATCTCCGATCAGGATGCCCACCTCGCCGGTTTCGTTCTGGAGGCCGGCCGCGCCCTGGTGGTGGCGGTGAACAAGTGGGACGGCATGGACAGCTACGCCCGCGAGCAGATCAAGCGCGATCTCACCCGCAAGCTGGAATTCCTTTCCTTCGCCCGCTTCCATTTCATTTCCGCGCTGCGCGGCGATGGCATCGGCGCGGTGCTCAAGTCGGTGGACGAGGCCTACGCGGCGGCCATGGCCAAGCTGCCGACACCGCGTCTGACCCGGGTGCTGCAGGATGCGGTGGCGCAGCAGCAGCCGGGCAAGTCCGGTCTGTTCCGGCCGAAGCCGAAGTACGCCCACCAGGGCGGCAGCAATCCGCCGGTGATCATCGTCCACGGCAACCATCTGGAGGGTATTCCCGACAGCTACAAGCGCTATCTGGAGAACACCTTCCGCACCGTGTTCAATCTGCAGGGCACGCCGCTGCGGGTGGATTTCAAGGCCGGCCACAACCCCTTCGAGTCGCGCAAGCCGACGCCGCTGACGCCGCGCCAGATTCGCACCGCCGAACGCGACGCCCGGCGGCGGAACAAGACCTTCAAAAAATAGGCGAGGGCGGCCGCGCGGTCATTTCTTGCCCTTCACCCGCGCCAGGGCGGCTTCGATGCTCTCGCAGAGGGTCTTCAGAATCTGGATGCGGGCGTGGTACTTGTCGTTGGCGGGCACCAGGGTCCAGGGCGCGTGCTGGGTGCTGGTGCGGTCGACCATGTCGCAGACCGCCTGTTCGTAATCGTCCCAGCGCTCGCGGTTGCGCCAGTCGTCAGCGGTGATCTTGTAGCGCTTGAACCCGGTTTTCTCGCGCTCCTTGAAGCGCTTGAGTTGTTCGTCGGCGCTGATGGACAGCCAGAACTTCACGACCACGATCTCGTGGTCGACCAGTTGCATCTCGAACTCGTTGATCTCGTTGTAGGCGCGCAGCCAGTCATATTCCGAGCAGAAGCCTTCCACCCGTTCCACCAGCACCCGCCCGTACCAGGAGCGGTCGAAGATCGTCAGGCGCCCGCGTCGCGGGATGTGCCGCCAGAACCGCCAGAGATAGGGCTGCGCCTTTTCCTCGTCGGTCGGCGCGGCGATGGGGATGACCTGGTACATGCGCGCGTCGAGGGCGCCGGTGATGCGGCGGATGCCGCCGCCCTTGCCGGCGGCGTCGTTGCCCTCGAACATGGCCACGACGGAGATTTTCTGGAAGCGGGGGTCGCGCGTGAGGACGTTGAGACGGCCCTGATAGGTTTCCAGTTTCTTGACGTAACTGGCCTTGTCCAGCTTCTGCGTGAGATCCAGTGATTTCAGGATGTGCAGGTTGTCGACCTGGGGCAGGTTGGGCAGGGAGGGAATGGAGTGGGGCTGGCCGTGTTCCGCGTTCAGGCGCAGATGCATGGCTTCCAGGACGATCTTGCCCAGCATCAGGCCGCGGTAGCGCTCGTCGCTGCCCTCGATGATGTACCAGGGGGCCTGCGCGGTGCTGGTCATGCGCAGGGCTTCGGAGCTGGTCTTGCGAAAGCGGTCGTAGAGACTGAAGTGGTGCCAGTCGCGTTCGGTGACCCGCCAGCGGGTGCGCGAATCCTTTTCCAGTGATTTCAGGCGCGCTTCCTGGAAGGGTTTGGACAGGTGAAACCAGAACTTGAGGATGAGCGCGCCTTCGTCGCTGAGCATCTTCTCGAAGCGGACATTGCGTTCCATGGCTTCTTCCAGGTCGGCCTTGCGGGTCTTGCGGTAGACCCGTTCGAGGATCGGCATGCTGTACCAGGAGCCCTGGAAGATGCCGATCTTCCCGCGCGGGGGCAGGGCGCGCCAGAAACGCCACATGCTGGGCCGGTCCTGTTCCTCATCCGAGGGGCTGCCCATGCCGTGGGTTTCGATGCCGCGCGGGTCCAGCCATTCGTTGAGCAGGTGCACCGATTCGCGGCGCCCGCCGCCATCGACACCACTGATGATGATGATGACCTGGAATCCCCGCTTGGCGACCAGCTCGTCCTGGGCTTCGAGCAGGGCTTCGCGCAGGGCGGGCAGTTCCTTGTCGTAGGTGGCCTTGTCGACCTTGTGCCCGATTTCGGCTGATTCAAACATGCTTGGCTCCTGCGCTGGCCCGTCGGGCAATGTCAGATTAGCGGCCGGAATGGGGAAGACTTGAATGGCGGTTTCGCCCGGTCTCCAGTCATCCGTCCCATCAAACCGGTGGCAATGAAATGGCCATATTGTTTGCCGGGCAGGGCGCAACGCCGCGAGGGGATTCGAACCCTTGCCCAGGAAATGCGCGAAAAACGGGCCGGCGCGGTCGATTTGCAGCCGCTGAATCCAAAGTCGGACAGGCTCCCGGGTTCATTCCGCGTCGCTGCGCGTGGACCAGTCCGTGTGCATCGCCACGCGGTTACGGCCGCCATGCTTGGCCAGGTAGAGCGCGTTGTCGGCACGCGCGAGGATGGCGTCGGCGCCGGGGTCGTCATCGCGGAACAGGGTGACGCCGATGCTGACGCTGTAGCGGATGTTGCCGGCCTCGGTTTCCACCGGGGTCATCGCCACCGCGTGGCGCAGGCGTTCGGCCAATTCCTGCGCGCCCGTGGCATCGGTATCGGGGAGCAGGATGGCAAATTCCTCGCCGCCGAGGCGGCCCAGGTGGTCGCTGCGCCGCAGCATGCCCTGCGCGCAGTGGGTGAACGCCTTGAGCACGCTGTCCCCGGCGGCGTGGCCGTAGTGGTCGTTGACCAGCTTGAAGTGATCGAGATCGAGCATCAACAGGGCGGCACTGCCGCCGTAGCGCAGGTGGCGTGCCCGTTCCTGCTCCAGCAGGCTGAGGAACTGGCGGCGGTTGTGCGTGCCGGTGAGCGAATCGGTACTGGCCAGCAGCAGTAGCTTGCGGGCGAGTTCCTGGCGTTCGGAGATGTCCTGGAAGGCCACCACAGCGCCCATCCTGACCCCGTTCTTGAGCAGCGGCGTGACCGTGAGGGCGACCGGAAAGCCAGTGCCGTCGTGGCGCCAGAACCAGTCGTCCAGGCCGTGCCGTGCCTGGCCGTCCGCGATGGTGAGATTGATCGGGCAGTCGGCGTGCGGATAGTCGCTACCATCCGCGTGATGGTGATGGAATAACAGGTGCTGGTCGCGCCCGATGACTTCTTCGCTGGAGAGGCCGAGCATGCGCAGGGCGGCGGGGTTGATGAAGGTGGTGTGACCGGCCATGTCGACGCCATAGACACCCTCGCCCAGCCCCATGAGCAGCAGCTGGAAGCGCGCTTCGCTCTCGTTCAGGGCCACAGCCTTTTTTTCCACCTGCGCCTGCCAGCGGCGTTGGGTGTCACGCAGCAGCCAGAGCAGGATGATCTGGGCGATGGCGTAGCCGAGCAGGGCTTCGCCGGCGAGGGTGAGTTGCGCCAGGCGATGCCGCGCGACCATGTCCCCGACGTCACGCCAGATCAGCACCGAGCCGACCGGTGGCCGCGCCTTGTCGCGCTTGCCGAGGTAGTCGCGCAGGGGGAGTCGGGTCAGATGCAGGGTGCCGCCGCGATAGGGCATCAGCCAGGAGTGCGGGGTGTTCTTGAACGGCGGGAAGGGCGCCTGGCTGAGCAGGTCGTTGAACTGGGGACGCGAGCTGGCTTCGAGGTAGCATTCGCAGCGGTCGTCGGGATCGAGTCGTGAACGGTATTCCCGCCAGACCGCCGCGGTGACGTGTTCGGGCTTGAGCAGCACGGCGAATCCGGCGCCCAACTGGCGGTCGAGCATGCCGAGTTGCGCGTTGAAGGCGGTGCCGGCTTCGAGTGCGCCGACGTACTGGCTGCCCCCTTCCGGGGTGGGCAGTTCGACCGGAACCACCCCCCGCACGCCCGATTGCACGCGGCCGGTTTCGAAGCCGCTGCGCGGCTGGCGGTCGCGGTTGGTGTCGTCGATGATGTGGCGAAGCCCGTCCATGCGGTCGCCGTAGCGCTCGGGCGCATGCACGCGCAGGAACGAGAGCACGCCAGGGCCGAGATGAAATTGCAGTTGGCGCACACCGAAGCGGGTCTGTATGTAATGCCACTGCGCGCCTACACGGGCCAGCAGCGCGGCGCGGATCCGCGCCGCGCGCGCGCCGCCGGCGCCGCCACCCTCGGCCGCCACCGCGAGCCGACCTTCGTTGAACAGGCGTTGAACCTCGCGGTCGGCCGCCAACAGG
>CAZONS010000284.1:0-4952 GCA_964581195.1 uncultured Thiobacillus sp.
GCGCCAGGCGGTGGAGGGCGCGGGCCACCATCTCCTTGCCGACGCCGGATTCGCCGGTGACCAGCACGGTGCGGGCCTGGGCCGCGAATTGCGGCAGTTGCGCCTCGATCCGGCGCAGGGCCGGGGAGATGCCCAGGCCCTGGTCGGCCATCGGCGGCGCCGGGGTGGCGCGCATGGCATAGAGGCGCAGCTTGTCGATCAGGGCGTCGAGGTCGAAGGGCTTGGTCAGGTAATCGGCCGCGCCCAGCTTGAGCAGGCCGACCGCCTGGTCGACCTCGCCGTAGCCGGTGACGAAGATCCAGGGCGGCAGCGCCGGCAGGATCGCCAGGGCCTCGCGGAAGACCGCGTCGCCCCCCATGTCGGGCAGCCGAATATCGCTCACCACCACGTTCCAGCCGCCCTCGGCGAGCTTGCGCCGGGCGGCGGCGCCGCTCTGCGCCCAATCGGCGGCGAAGCCTTCCAGGTCGAAGCGTTCCATGAGCGACTCGCCCATGATGGCGTCGTCCTCGATCAGCAAGATGCGGGCGCGCTCAGGCATGGTCGACCTCCAGGGGCAGCGTGACGATGAAGCGGGTGTAACCGGGGATGCTCTCGACCTCGATGCGGCCCTTCAACTGCCGCACCAGTTGGTAGGTCACCCACAGCCCCAGGCCATGGCTCTCGCCCTCGCCGAAATAGGGCTCGAACAGGTGCTCGCGCCGGCGCGGCGGGATGGCCGGGCCGGCGTTGCCCACCTCCAGGCGCAGGCCGGCGGCGAGCAGGTCCACCCGGCAGTTCACCTCCCCGCCCTCCGGCGCCGCCTGCACGGCGTTGAGCAGCAGGTTGAGCAGGGCCTGGCGCACCTGGGCCGACGGCAGCGGCACCGACTCGTCCAGGCCGTTCGACCAGCGCAGCCGGATGCGCTTGTTCTGCGCATCGGCGCCGATCAGGGTGCGCAGGTCTTCCAGGTCGTGCGGGGACAGGGCGCGCGACTCCAGCTTGGCCTCGACCAGCAGGGCCGACACGGTATCGCGCACCTGGCCCAGGCCACGCTCGATCAGCGACAGGGTCTTCTCGGCTTGCGGGTCGGGGCTGCCCCGGCGGCGGTAGTTGCTGATGGCGTTGAGCATGCCACCGAGGGGGTTGTTGATCTCGTGGGCGACGCCGGCGGAGAGGCGCCCCAGCGCGGCCAGGCGGTCGCTCTGGGCCAGATGCTTTTCCAGTTCTTCCTTGGCCTTCAGCTCCACCACCATGTCCTTGAAGCGGTGCGCGAGCCGGCTGATCTCGTCGCCGCCGGCGGGGAAATCGCACTGGATGGTCTCCGGCAACTCCTTGCCCACCCGGCCCAGGCAATCGGCCAGATGGGACAGCGGTTCGGCGAGGCGCTTGCCGGCCAGCCAGCCGAGCGGCAGGAGCAGGACCAGCGCCGCCAGCCCGGACAGGAGCACGTTGCCGGATACATCGCTCAGGCGCGGCCCCAGCAGGGCCTGGTCGTAGCGCTGCACCAGCCGGCCGAGCACGGCGCCGTCCTCGGCCAGCACCGGCGTGATGAGATAGAGGTAACGGCCATCCGCGCCTTCCACCCGGCTCGCCTCGCGCCCCAGCAGGGCCTTGGCGAGCCGCGAGTCGGCCGCCACCTCGGCCAGGTCGGCGAGGATGGCGAACCGGCGCGGTTCGGAAGCGGCGAACACCTGTCCGCGGGCATCGGTCAGCACCAGCACCCGGCCGCTCTCGCGCGGCTGGTCGAGCGGCGTGATCAGGGTCTCGTAGGCCTGCCAGGTATCGTCGTGCAGCAGGGCCGGCCGCACCGTCCGCGCCAGCACCTTGCCCAGGCTCACCGCCTGGTCGACAAAAGCCGCGTGCGCCGCCTGCCAGCCCTGCCAGACCAGGATGCCGGAAACCGTCACCGTGGTGGCCAGGATCACCAGGGACAGCGCCAGCGGCGTCTTGACCCGGTAGCTCAGGTGGTTCAGCACGTCACGATTCCAGGTAGCGCCAATTGGCCTCGATGCCGGCGAACAGCGCTGGGTCGCCGGCTTCGAAGGCATCGAGGTTCAGCTCGGCCAGCAAGGTCCGGCCATGCGGGTCGATGCGCATGTGCAGCAACACCTTGCGCAGGGCATCGCGCTCGGCGGCGGGAAGCTGAGCGCCAGCCACCAGGGGCGGAAAGCCGAAGGTCTCGGAACGCCAGGCCACCCGCGTCGCCCCGGCCAGCTCGGGATGCAGCCGGGCCAGCGTGTCCCAGATATAGCCATCCACCGCGCCGCCCTGGGCCAGGCCGGCCGCCACCGCCTCGATCACCTTGCGGTGGCTCCAGGTGAAGAAGGCCTTGCGGAAAAACCGGACGGGATCGGCACCCAGGCGCTTCAGCTCGACTTGCGGCGTCAGCCAGCCGGAGTTGGAATCGGGATCGGAGTAGGCGAACACCTTGCCGCGCATATCGGCGATGCCATGGGTCGTCCTATCCTCGGCCGGCACGATCAGGTAGGCGCGGTACAAGGGCTGCCCGGCATGACGCGGCACCGCCAGCAGATTCAGCTTCGCCTTGTGGCGCACGTAGGGATAGCCACACAGCCAGGCGCAATCGAGCTTGCCGGTCAGCAGCAGGTTGAGGATCTCGCGATAGCTGCTGCGCTGGACGAAGCGCAACGGACGTTGCAGACGCGCTTCCAGATAGTGCTGCCAGCGACCGAGGAAGTCCGCCTGCTCGTCCAGGATCACCGGCGTGGTGCCGAACAGCAGCGGGCCCTGGCCGCGCGCCGATACCGCCGACAAGGCCAAACCGGCGGCCAGGGTCTTGAGCAGGGTGCGGCGGCGGGGATTCATGCCTGAATCTCGAATCTGACGATGCCGTTATTACCGTCCGGTAATGTTCGGCGGTCAACCGCCGATTTATTGTTACCGGATGGTAATGCCGTAACCATTCAACTCAGCGGGGCAGATTTTTTGCATCCATTTCGCCCCGCTTCCGTCTATTGGATACGGCTCACCCATTCGAAAGACTACGACCCTGAAAGGAAACACCATGCCAGCCACCGAACAAGACACCATCCGCCAACAGGTCCGCGAGGCCTACGGCACCATCGCCCGCTCCGGCGGCTGCGGTTGCGGCCCGAGCTGCTGCACGCCCGGCGAGACCAGCGGCGCCGACATCCTCTCGCAAGGCATCGGCTACAGCGCCGAGGACACGGCCGCCGTGCCGGAGGGCGCCAACCTCGGCCTCGGCTGCGGCAATCCTCAAGCCATCGCCGCCCTGAAGCCGGGCGAGACCGTGCTCGACCTGGGCAGCGGCGCCGGCTTCGATGCCTTCCTCGCCGCCCGCGCGGTCGGCCCGACCGGCCGGGTGATCGGCGTCGACATGACCCCGGACATGCTCTCCAAGGCCCGCGCCAACGCGATCAAGGGCGCCTACAGCAATACCGAATTCCGCCTCGGCGAGATCGAACACCTGCCGGTGGCCGACGCCACGGTCGACGTCATCATCTCCAACTGTGTCATCAATCTGTCTCCCGACAAGGCCCAGGTCTTCCGCGATGCCTACCGCGCGCTCAAGCCGGGCGGCCGGCTGGCCATCTCCGACATCGTCCTCACCGCTGAACTGCCGGAGGACATGCAGGCCGAAATCGCCCTCTACACCGGCTGTGTCGCCGGCGCCGCCGACGTGCCCACGCTGACCGCCATGCTCGAAGCCGCCGGCTTCAGCAACATCCGCATCGCCCCCAAGGACGCCAGCCGCGACTACATCGCCCAATGGGCCCCGGGACGCGGCGTCGAGGACTACATCGCCTCGGCCAGCATCGAGGCTGTCAAGGTGGCATGAACATGACGGTCGGGCACGGATTCGGGCAAAGTGAAGCCGTTTGCATCGAGACGATGGCCACCATGAGCGAACCACCGATCCCCGCGACCCCGGCCCAGGTCTGGCACGACTGGCAGGCCGCGCTGCGCCGCTACGTCGCCCGGCGGGTACGCCAACCCGCCGATGCCGACGATGTGCTGCACGAAGTCTTTCTCAAGATCGAGGCGCACCTGGGCCGGTTACGCGAACCCGGCCGCCTGGCCGCCTGGCTGTATCGCATCGCCGATCACGCCATCGCCGACCACTACCGCGGCCAGCGCCCCTGGGACGAACTGCCCGAAGACCTGCCGGCGCCGGAGTCGCCGGCGGACGCCACGGCGGCCCTGGCCGCCTGCCTGCGGCCGATGATCGAGGCCCTGCCGGAGACCTACCGCCAGGCCGTGCTCTGGTCCGAGATCGACGGCCTGCCCCAGCGCGAGGTCGCCGAACGCCTGGGCATTTCGCTCTCCGGCGCGAAGTCGCGCGTGCAGCGGGGGCGCGAGCAGTTGCGCGCCATCGTCCTGGGCTGCTGCCATGTCGAGACCGATGGCGACGGTCTGGCCTGCAAACAGAAGCCGGATGGGGCGAGATATTGTTGAAGCGCGGGCGCGATAGCCCGCCTGTTTATCGGAAAGTAAGTGCCACGGCCGTTGGAACGGAAGATGTACTTCAAAACCTGATATGGGTATGCATACACGATGGTTTCCAACCATTTGGAGGCATGACATGCAAGCCGTCGAATTCAAGAGCAAGCCCCACGACAACGTGGTTGATCTTCCCCCCAACCTGCGCGACTGGAATAACCGCTCGGTAAGGGTGATTTTGTTGGCGGACGAGGAAAGCTCACGTCCCGCTACCAGCCATGCCTTCAAGGCCATCTCCCTGAAAACCCGCGATTTCCGCTTCGACCGTGACGAAGCCAATGCCCGCTAATCACACGGATAGGTGTTTTATCGACACCAATGTCGTGCTTTATCTGTATTCAGAGGACGAGCCCGACAAGAAGGCGGCGGCCGAGTGAGTGGTGCGACGGGCGGACCGCGCCTGGATCAGCACCACGGTGCTCTCGGAAATGGCCAACGTGCTGCGCCGCAAGTTCAAGCTGAACTACCCGGATATTGCTGCCGCCGTTGAC